>QIEB01000324.1 GCA_003229495.1 Flammeovirgaceae bacterium | reverse complement strand
CATGATCTGGTATTTTATTGAAGGCTTTTACAATCGAAAAAAGGAACAGGATTATAAAAGCAATGATTATCTAAAATATGTGGTGACTATGAACGGTGATCCCAATTCCATTATCTTCTTTAAGAGCAAATTAAGTGAGAAATGGTGGATGGAAGTAAATTATCCCCAAGGGAAGGAAAAATATGCCCGTAACTGCATTGTTCCCTGTAGTTATACTGATTACCAGGCAGCCAATGAAGGTGAATTACCGGAAAGATGGATCAGTACACATGCCAAACTGATCTAAATTAGTGCTAATTAATAGAATTATTTCTATATTCCTCTGAATATCAAGCCATCTACATGGTAAAATTATGGAGGAAATAACTAATCATACCTCGGAAAACACTAATCAAGCAACCTTAGTGGATCGTTTATTAGGAGGGCTGATCGACTGGATAGTAGTATTAGCCATTTACTACCTGTTAAAAGGTTTGGTGGGTTGGTCACTAAGTTACCTGGTTGCTGCTGCCTACATCTTGGTGCGTGATGCATTGCCGTTTCTGGAAGGCCAGAGCATCGGAAAAAAAGTCATGAAAACTAGAGGGGTACATGAGGATTCGGGTGCTCCCATTACCAACAATTATCGGACTTCATTTCTTCGTAACATTTTGTTATTCATTCCTATTGTTAGCATAATAGATGCCCTATTCATTTTTAGTGGAGACCACAAGCGCCTGGGTGACAGGATAGCAAAGACCATTGTTATTTATGACAAATAGTTTGATGCCGTAATTCCACTTCAGTAACGGAGCCTATATAACCTTGGTAACACCGGGCTTAGGAATGGCATAATTTCCGTTTTCATCTGGCATGTCCGGCATCTGTGCATCCCAGGCAAACTGTTTGGGCAACAAACTTCGTTGGGATTTCAATACTTCATTCATCACCTGACCTGAGTGCATGGCCATTCTTCCCATTATGGCTGTCAAAGTACTATTCGCTCCCCATTCGGTGTCATTTCTAGGGGTTTCGTTAAGAATTGAATGAAAAAACACCTCATGCTCCACTTGATATGGATTGGGATCATCCCGATCATTGTGGCGCCAAACTATTTTATTGCTGGTATCGTAAATTCGGTATTTTTCATCTGCTGAGCCAGAGCTACCTTGTATCTGAAATCCCATTTTGTTCCAACAATTATCAATATTTCGGCTTTGAACATGCATTTTAGTACCGTCAGCATATTCAAACTCCACATAATGATGATCGTAAGTATTACCCTGATTGGGCCCGCTAAATACTTGACGCCCTCCTAGTCCCCGGGCGTGTACCGGGAAATCCTGCATCATCCAGTTCATTACATCAATTTGATGAATAGTTTGACCCGCCAACTGGCCACCCCACAACCAGGTAAAGTAACGCCAGTTTCTTATTTGATATTCCATTTCTGTCTGTCCAGCCACCCGAGGATGTATAGTAGGCGCACCAACATTGTAGTACACATCAATAGACACTATGTCGCCTATGGTGCCGCCCTGAATTTTCTTTAGCAATTCCTGATAGCCAGTGTCATACCGGTTTTGCAACCCAACCACTACTGTCAGCTTTTTTTGATCTGCCAATTTAGCTACCTCCATGATCTTATGATAACCGGGTACATCAACTGCCAGGGGTTTTTCCATAAAAATATGTTTATCTGCCTGGACAGCAGCCTCAAAGTGAATCGGTCGAAAAGGAGGAGGTGTTGCCAACAATACCGCGTCCGATAGTGCAATCACCTTTTGGTAAGCATCAAGCCCTACGAACTTATTGGTTTCAGGAACATCAACCTGACCTGCTTCAACATTATCCAATATGGCCATATACGAGCTGTCAAGCCGATCTTTAAAGGTATCGCCCATAGCTACCAGTTTGACAGCTTTAGAAGCATTTAATGCCTGGACCGCCGCACCGGCCCCTCTACCGCCACAGCCTATGAGTCCAATCTTTATTTGGTCACTGCCCTGGACATAGGCGCCTAAATGGGTTGGCAATGTCGCCAGTACGGTACTTCCAGCGATGGCAGCGGACCCTTTCTTAAGGAACTCTCTACGTCCTGTTTTTAATACCTCATTCATAATGTTGGTCGTTTTTTTACTAAGGTAACAAATTATTTAGCCACGGAGAATATCGGATTCTCCTTAGCACTAGTCTAATAACCGTCAACCCAATCTTCTAACTTGACTGCTGAAGGCTTGCGGCTATTTCCGCTGTCTTATTCCAAACCCGGAATACATTTTTAAAACAGATTTGTGCGATATCTTCGTCCGAATACCCTCTTTTTATTAGCTCCGAAATAATATTCGGATACTGGGAAACATCCTTTAAATCTACGGGCAAGCTGTCCCCTACTCCATCAAAATCTGAACCAAAGGCTACATTGTCAATACCCGCCAATGAAACTACGTGATCAATATGATCTACTAACCTGGATGTTGTAGAATAAATATAGTGTTCCCGGTGATACTGGTCTTTATAGGCTTTAATTTCTTCTTCAGTGTCCAGTTTGTCCTGAGTTTGCTGCCACTGGGTGAGATGCTCCTGAATCTCTTTATTCCTGGTGTTTGAGGCCTCATCCAGAAAAGTCGAACCAAAGCCAATTTGAATAACACCGCCGTTTGCAGCTAACTCTTTTATCATGTCATCCGACATATTTCTTTCCCAGCCTGGTGTAAAATGACGACAACTACTGTGGGAGGCTATTACCGGGGCCTGTGAAATCTTCAATACCTGATAAAAAGCACTGTCAGAGATGTGGGATACATCCACCATAATCCCCACCCTGTTCATTTCCTTGACCACCTGACTTCCAAAAGGACTTAATCCATTCCAGGTTCGAGTAGTATCATAGGATGAATCACAAATTAAATTGTCCTTTGCATGAGTCAGGGTAATATACCTGATCCCACGGTCATAAAAGTACCGTATGTTGTTTAGATCTTCCTCCAGAGGCGCACCATTTTCCATGCCCATGGGCAAAGCAATTAAGCCTTTTGCCACCAATTTCTCTACTTCATGAGGACTTCGGGCTATGGCAAACTTATCGGGATGATGTGCTTGGATTTCCTCAACCAGCCGGATCATTTTCTCCGCAAACTCCCTGGCCCCGCCGGTCTTTTGATAAGAGGAAGGCACATAGATAGACATGAAAGGAGCATCCAGGCCACCTTCTTTGGCTCGGATAAAATCAAACTCCCCCAATTTAGTACGTCTGCTTACATCTTCCATTATATTATTAAGTCGATATGGCAAATCGATGTGACCATCAGTGATGATAAATTTATGTGCTAATTGACGGGCTTTTTCCATCATGGTTATTGAATCTACCTTTTGATCATTTGTATGTTCCGAAGATTGGCCACTACATGCTAATAAAAGTATAAACAAACAGAAAAACGCCAAGTTTTGCATAGAAAAACGGGGTTTAAATATTAAATGATTTAATTTATCAAATATAATGAACTTCCAAAATGCAGAGGGCAAAATTACCATACTACTCCCGCAAGCAACTGGCTCTTCGCAATGGTATTGACCACCAGGAAGTCTGGATTTGCTTTCAAGGCTATATATACGATGTATCTGGTTCCAGACTTTGGAAGAAAGGGAATCATTATGAGCACTGGGCTGGCCAGGACCTGACAGAAGAACTGTCCGAAGCTCCGCACACAGAAAAGGTATTTGATAAATTTCAGGCCATTGGAAAACTCTCAAACACATGATCCTGATCGCTGATAGCGGATCCACCAAAACAGATTGGCGTGTTATCGACACCCATGGTAAGGTTGAACAAGCCAAAACCAAAGGTATCAATCCATACTTTCAATCTACCGAGGAGATCCAGACAGAATTACTGAAAACTTTGAAACCTCAGGTGAACACAGGCATAAGTGAAATCCATTTCTATGGGGCGGGGTGTAACAGCCAAGAAAAAAATATGGTGGTACAAAAGGCCCTCACTGGAGTATTTGGTGATGTTTTTATTTCTGTGAATTCGGATTTGCTTGCTGTGGCAAGAGCACTATGCGGAAGAGAACCCGGAATAGCCTGTATCCTGGGTACAGGATCAAACTCCTGTTTCTTTGACGGAACAACCATTGTACACCACATCCCACCTTGGGGTACTTGGTTAGGGGACGAAGGCAGCGGCTCGGTAATGGGACGTCAACTGGTGATCCATTTTCTGAATCAAGAATTACCCGATCAGTTGATGGGCTCTTTTGAGAAACGCTATCCGGATCTTAGAGAAACTGTCATGGAACGAGTGTATCGTCAGTCCTATCCAAACAGATATCTGGGTCAGTTCAGCAAGTTCTTATTTGATCATATTAAAGACCCTTTTGTTTATGAAATGGTATTTAGCAGTTTCCAGAAATTTCTGAAACGCAAGGTGTTGAAATACCCAAACGCACAGAAACACCCCATACATTTTTCAGGATCCGTTTCATTTTATTTTAATACTATCTTGCGTGAGGCTGCCAAGGACCTTGGATTGCACGTTAAAAATATTACTGAGAATCCAATTGCAGGCCTTACCCTTTATCACCGACCTGACAACTAACTACTAGTAACGAACATTCCCATTGACAAATATTGCCTAAATTTACATAGTAATTGAATTGTAATGTCAACTACCGAATCTCCATCCAACTTTGATCATTTAGAGCACATGCCCATCGGGGAGTTGTTGTCTAATATCAACAAGGAAGATCACACTGTTCCGGAGGTAATATCCGGACTGATCACAGACATCGAAGCTTTGGTTAATGAAATTGTTCCTCGAATGAAGCAGGGAGGTCGTTTGTTTTATATAGGGGCTGGTACCAGCGGTCGTTTGGGAATAGTTGATGCTTCAGAGTGCCCGCCTACTTTTGGGGTGTCGGCGGACCTGGTTATCGGGATCATGGCCGGAGGTGATCAGGCCATTAGGAAGGCGGTTGAGTTTGCTGAGGACGACCCGGGTCAAGCTTGGTTAGATCTCCGGGACCATGAAATTGGTGCGTTAGACACTGTAATCGGAATTGCCGCTTCAGGCAGTACACCCTATGTGATTGGTGGAGTGAAATCAGCCCGGGAGAACGGTATATTGACAGGAGCCATCACCTGTAATACAGGTTCAGCCCTAAGTGAAGCTGCGGAATACCCCATTGAAGCAGTTGTGGGACCTGAGTTTGTAACCGGCAGTACCCGTATGAAATCAGGTACAGCGCAAAAGTTGATTCTAAATATGATTTCTACCACGGTCATGATTCAATTAGGAAGAGTGAAAGGCAACAAAATGGTGGATATGCAATTGGGCAACAACAAACTTGTCCGGCGAGGTATCAAGATGCTTATGGACGAACTGAACATAGACCAAAATCAAGCCACTCAACTGCTTGACACTCATGGTTCAGTACGGGCAGCACTCAAGGCCAAAGGTCATGCATGATATTGAACCATATTTTCGCTGGGAACCTTTTTACCAATCAAATGCAGATCCACGGTCTCCGTTTTTTGGCAAAAAGTACAACTTCGACCGCTACACTGAGAATGTATATGAGTATTATTTAGCTCCGGGGTGGGACTTCTTTGGTTCAGAAACGCTTTATTTAAAGATTCTATTCGTTGACTATAACCGGGGTTTTGGGATTATAGAACTGATTGGGGAGTGGAATGACGCCATAAATAATGACATTATGCACTTAAAACGCAATATTTTGGAAAACATGATGTTTGCCGGAATATATAAATTTGTCCTTATAGGAGAAAATGTCCTCAATTTTCACGGCTCAGATGATTGCTACTATGAGGAGTGGTTTGAAGAAACGGAAGAGGAGAATGGCTGGATCGCGGCGGTAAACTTCAGAGACTTCATAATGGACGAATGGTGTAGATACAATATTGATTCATATATCAACTTCGGAGGCACCCTTCAATTGACTCAATGGCGTACTCTGGGACCAGTTACCTTTTTTGAGATGGTGAGTAAGTTGATTAAACGCCGTATTGCACTGACATGATACTTTTTCATTTACTCCCAATCGAGGACGACATTATTAATAACATTTTAGACAATTTCTTGAATGTCCCAATGACAACCAAGAATCAATAGCGCAACCACCGGATAATTCATGCGAATCTTTAAAGAGTTAAGCAAGTATTTGCTGGCTTTGCATTTTAATATCATTTAATTAATTTGGACCAAACTATACGTTCAAATAAGCATTTAAACCGGAAACATAACATGGAAACACAATGGCCTCAGAAAACCCGCGAGTTACACAGTAATCATTTTGAATCCACTGTTTGGAACGACTTTCAGTTTCGAGATGATGATATCATTATAGGCACCTACGCAAAATCCGGCACCACTTGGATGCAGCAAATTATTTCACAGCTGATCTTTAATGGCCAGGAAGGACTTCCAGTAGCTGAAATGTCACCCTGGCTGGATCTACGGATACCGCCGGCGCATGTAAAACTGGAAGGCCTGGAAGCA
>QIEB01000364.1 GCA_003229495.1 Flammeovirgaceae bacterium | reverse complement strand
TGTTTTTTGCTTACGCCATTGGCTATTTTACTTAACCTAAGCGCTGCAAGGGTTTGATTGAATTCTGCTCCCTGGATACCGGTGATTTCTTTAACCACAGATAGCTCAATTCCATTGAAAAACCCCATTTTTTCCAACAAACTGAATTCATGTTTTTCATTTCCTGCCTGTTCCGGAGTATGCGTGGTCAGCACCATATGGTCCTTCACTGCCTTCACCGATCCGAATTTGTGGTATAGATAAAAAGCTGCAGGCAAGGCGTGGGCCTCGTTAAGATGGTACACCGTAGGCGACAACCCCAAATGGTCCAATAATTTGGCCCCGCCAATACCCAAAACAATGTATTGTGCGATCCTGGTAGCCACATTTGAATCGTACAGCCTGTGACTGATGGTATGAGCTAAATAATCGTTCTCTGGCAGATTGGTAGTTAACAAAAATATAGGCGCCGATCCAAAGATAGCGGGATCCAGATAGTAGGCTTTAACTTTAACCATGTGCTGATTAACCATGATATCGAAACTAATATCCGTGTCCTCCAGGAAAGAATATATCTTCTCCTGAAACAACACCTCCATGGACTTATCAGCTTTCCTGATCTGATCATAGTAACCTTTTTGCCACAGCATGCCAATACCTATTACCGGTTGTTTTAAATCATAGGCACTTCTCATATGAGATCCCGCTAAAAATCCCAGTCCTCCAGAGTATATTTTTAGTGCCTGGTCGATGGCAAATTCCATACTGAAATATGCCACCTTTTCAGGGTATTTAGGATTAATTTTATATGGAAATTTGAAATTAAATTTCTTGCTCATAATACTTCAAATATTCTCTTGGAATTCAGAAACCACACAATATACAAAATTGTGAGTTGCCGGGTTAAGACAAAAATTTTCGAATTTTCTGAGAAAACAACTTTTATATCAGCGGATAGTTTCAATAGGCACAAGACTTCCAGACAACCTCAATAGCTCAGTTTCTGCCAGTTTGGTAGAGAATATCGAATCCAATAGACGGCCATTGGCATCTACAAAACTCCTTTGGGCTTCGCGTAGTACCAGAAAATTACTAGCTCCCAGCCTAAAACGTTCAAAGGCTATGTCTTCATTTTCTTTAGCTACCTCAAGGTTTTTTCTCTCCAGCGCCACTACCTGTAAACTATTTGTATAATTGATAAAGGCCTTTCTTAAATCACCTTTTACAAATAACCTTGCTTCATTCAAAGCCAGAAAAGTGGTTTCATGTTCAATTTTCGCATTCTGTACTCTTCTGTTGGTGTTATTTCCATCGAAAATATTCCAGCTGGCAGTCAGTCCGTAGTTCACCCCATCAATTACTGAAGACTTCAATTGTCCGGCCTCAATTTCTGCTTCCGAATAAGTATAAGCCAAGTCCAGGGAAATGCGGGGATATCGACTGGCCTTTTCCTCCTTGTATGCGTAGTATGCAATATTGTGATCTTGCATGGCCTTTAATAATTCCGGATTTGCCTGGTCTACTTTTCGCTCAAGCTCCTGGTAGGTTAAAGTAGAATCCACTTCAACTGAACGGACTACTTCCATGGGAGTGTCAACGTTTCTACCTAGTAGTATATTTAGATCAACCTTTGCAAAATCGATTCGCTGCTGCTGTACTATCAGGCCGGTCCGATCGCTGTTATAGTCCACCTGTGCCGCCAGGTAGTCAACCTTGGAGGCTTTACCAACCAGATAACGGTTCTCGGCAAACTCTTGCCTTCTGAGTGAAACCTCCAGGTTTTCCTCCAAGACTCTGAGCCTTTCTTTTTCTAACATAACCTGATGGTACGCATTACTTACCTGGGCTACAGTGTTCTGTACTGACTGCAACGTATTTAGCTCTCCCCAGTCCTTCAGGGCGGCTAATTTCCCCTTGGTCATAAACATACCCAAGCCGTCGAAAATGGTCCAATTCATCCGTGCAGCAGCATTGAAACGAACAGATTTGGCCCAGTCAGAGCTCACAGGAAATGGCCCATCCGGGCCTTGAATCTGTAGTTTAATGTTTGATCTCTGATAGCTCTTACTGGCATCCAGACCAATCACCGGCAGCATGCCCGCATTACCGGCCTGAGCATTATTGTCGGCGATTACCTGGTCGTTTCCGGCAATCCTGATAGCATAATTATTAGCCAAACTGTAACGAATAGCTTCCTCCAAAGTGAGCTGTTCCTGTCCGTAGGATTGCCAGCTTAAAGTAAAAATGAGAAAGGCTAATAAAGATCGTGTCATAATATTCAAAACCTCGCCAATCTTTTTTCCTTTCCACTGATATAACTATAGACAGCAGGGATCACGTATAATGTAAGAATTGTAGAAAATATCAAACCGCCGATCACTGTCAGGCCCATGGAAACCCGGCTTTCGGCCCCAGCTCCTAATGCCAATGCAATGGGCAGAATACCCAGAATAGTAGATAAACTGGTCATCAAAATAGGTCGAAATCTCTGAATAGCCGCAGATGATATGGCCTGGCGTATGTCTTCCCCCTGTGCTTTCTTCTGATTGGCAAACTCAACAATCAGGATGCCATTTTTAGTTACCAGCCCAATCAACATAATGATCCCTATCTGACTAAATATATTAAGTGTCTCACCAAACAACTTTAGAGTCAACAAGGCGCCGGCCATGGCCAGGGGTACGGTAAACATTATGGTGAAGGGATCTCTGAAGCTTTCGAATTGTGCTGATAGCGCCAGATAAATAAGCACCAAGGCAAATATAAAGGCAAAGTAAAGACTTGCCGTGCTTTCCCGAAATTCATTGGATGAGCCCGAAAGCGCTGTTGAAAAATTCGAATCCAAAACTTCGCTGGCTATTTGCTCCATGGCCTCAATTCCATCCCCAACAGTCTTACCACCAACGGGACTAGCTGATACCGTTGCTGATACAAACCGATTAAAGCGGTATAATTGAGGAGGGCTGCTTTCTTCCCTCAGTTTTACCAGGTTGTCTAACTGGATTAGTTCTCCTTTATTGCTTCTAAGGTACAACGACTGCAGGTCCAGGGGGTCGTTGCGATTCTCTCTGGCCACCTGGCCTATTACTTGATACTGTTTGCCATTCATTATGAAATACCCGAATCGCTGACCGCTAAAAGCCAGTTGCAAGGTACGCGCAATGTCCATTACCGATACCCCTAGAAGTCGGGCTTTATCCCGATCGATCTCAATATTGATCTCAGGTTTATTGAACTTCAGGTCCAGGCTGACAAAACTAAAGGTGGGATTGGCATAGGCTTTCTCCATAAATGTTGGCAGAATCTCCTTGAGTTTATCCAGATTGGGGGCCTGAATTACAAATTGTACCGGGAACCCGAAGAGCCCTGACTCACCCAATGACTGAGGTTGAATTACAAAAGCCCTGGCTTTGGTCAATTTTTGGATGGGCGGGGTAACTTCACTTACTATTTGCTGGACGGATCTTTCACGTTCTGAGCGATCTTTTAAAACAGCAAAAAGAAACCCTGAGTTTACCGAACTACTAGCCCCAAAATTTGGCGAAGTGACCGAGCCAATGAAATCTCTTTCAGGAATCTGATCCATGGTGGTGCTGGTTACTTCATCCATGTATCGATCCATATACTCAAATGTCACGCCTTCCGGGGCGGTGGCAATTACCATGAATTGATTCCGGTCTTCCAGTGGTGATAATTCACTGGGCAGTTGTATATAAACAAGATAAATCAACAAAACGGAACCGGCCATTATTGGGAATACCCACCATCGGTTTTTCATGAATAAATCCAGGCTCTGCCGGTATTTATCAGTCAGCCAAATGAAAAAAGGCTCGGTCAGAGTATAGAATTTGGGATGACGAGCACGCTTCTTCAATATGCGACTGCTGATCATAGGTGTCAGGGTCAAAGCAACAAAACTGGAAATTATAACCGCGCCAGCGACCACTACTCCAAATTCACGGAATAGCTTACCCGTTAAGCCCTCAAGAAAGACCAAAGGAAGAAAAACTGCAGCCAGAGCAATGGTGGTAGAAATTACCGCAAAAAATATTTCGTTTGTTCCCTTAATGCCCGCCTCCTTTGGCTCGAGCCCATCTTCAATTTTACTGTAGATATTTTCTAAAACCACAATGGTATCATCAACCACTAATCCAATGGCCAGTACGATTCCTAACAGGGTCAAAACATTAATGGAGAAATCAGCTATGTACATGATAAAAAATGTACCAATCAACGAAATTGGGATAGTAAGCATGGGAATAATAGTGGTGCGCCAATCTCTTAGAAAAAGAAAAATAATACCTACTACTAATATAAAGGCCAATAATATCGTCTGCTGCACCTCCTTAATTGAAGCTTTTATATACTGGGTACTGTCCAAATTGACTTTTGCAATCACATCCGGGGGTAGGCTATTTTTAATTGGTTCGAACCTTTTATAAAATTCGTTGGCTATCTCTATATGGTTAGAACCCGGCTGTGCTATAATTATCGGCATTACCATGGGAATACCATCCCGCTTCAGGATGGTCCGTAGATTTTCTGGCGCCAGTTCTGCATGACCAATGTCGCGAAATCTCACAATACCACTTTGCCCCTCTTTTACTATTAGTTGGTTGAACTCTTCGGGGGTATCCAATCTGCCCCTGGTGCGTACCGTAAGTTCTGTATTTGCTCCTTCTACCCTTCCGGAAGGCAGCTCCACATTGTTTGCAGTCAAAGCATCTATAATGTCCATTGGGGTGAGCCGGTAGGCCGCAAGTTTCAACGGATCCAACCACAACCTCATGGCATATCTTTTTTGTCCCCAAATACGCACCTGACTAACTCCGGGTATTGTCTGTAGTCGCTCTTTTATTACATTTTCGGCTATCAGGCTAAGCTCCAAAAGCGAACGGGTATTGCTTTGCAAGCTGGTGATGATAATGGGCCAGGAATCGGCATCGGCCTTACTAACTACCGGAGGATCAGCATCGGGCGGCAGATTACGTAATGCTCTGGAAACCCGGTCTCTAACATCGTTGGCAGCGCGTTCCAAATCTGCACCCAGATCGAACTCTACAGTTACGGTACTACGGCCATCGCGGCTAACGGAGGTCAATGTTTTGATCCCATCTATACCATTAACCAGGTCCTCTATAGGTTCTGTAATTTGAGATTCAATTATATCAGCATTGGCTCCGGTATAACTGGTCGACACCGTTATAATGGGAGGCTCTACACTAGGATACTCCCGCATGCCCAGATAGTTGAAACTCACCAGCCCGAAAAGCACAATGACTATAGACATTACTATAGCCAAAACAGGACGCTGAATGCTTAAACTGGACAGGCTCATGGTTATTCAGTTAGTGTCAGGTCTACACTGGACCCTGGCCGGATCTGAAGAATTCCGGAGGTGATAATTGTATCATTTGGTTGAAGGCCTGAAACCACCTGTACCTGACTTTCAGTTCTGATGCCCAGTTCAATCGCTTTGGACTCGACGGTGCCGCCGCGACTGACGAAGATCTTGTGTCCGCCCAACTCCGGAATCACCGCTTCTGAAGGTACCATAAGCGCTTCATTCAAGGTACTGAATATCAATTCCACTTTCGCGAACTGTCCAGGCAACAAGGAATGGTCCGGGTT
>QIEB01000619.1 GCA_003229495.1 Flammeovirgaceae bacterium | reverse complement strand
TTAACTTTAACGGTTATATCAATATTCATTCGAGCCCAAGCGATCTAGGAACTTTGATCGGACAGGGAGATATTGGGCAAAATGCACTAACTGAAAATTTTGTAGAATACCCGTTGAATAGTGTATCCGATCCAAATATCAGTGGTACGGCTACATTTGCCCAAAGAAATAATGGCTTCACATTGATTACTTTACAGCTAGTGGGAACCGCTGAAGATGGCGATCATCCTACTCATATCCATGAGAATGATGCCGCCACCGGAGGGGGTATTTTGATAAATCTAAGTAACGTGAACGGTGCCACAGGAATTGGTGCTACTAGTGTAACCATGCTAAATGATGGGACCGCCATTACTTACGACGAGCTGGTAGACTTCAACGGTTATATCAATGTACATCTGAGTGATATGGACTTAGGCACCTTAGTTGCTCAAGGAAACATAGGATCTAATGGGTAAATCTATTCTGGGTTTTATTAATTATTGAGACCTCTGTACCAAAGACCGAGCCCGCTTATGGTGACTTGACGATTTTAATAGAATAACTCTTATCGTCAACAATCATTTTTACCAAATAAATGCCTGGCTCGATTTTGGAGAAGTTGATTTGTGCGTTACCTTGATGGGAGATTTCCAGAGGATTACTGAATTGTAGTTTCCCGAGCATGTTATAAATATAGAGCTCAGCTTTTTTTCCTGAGGTGGTCGCAAAGTCAATGTTCAAGTAATCTATAACGGGATTAGGATAAGTAATAAATACCGGTGGTTGTGCAAGGAGATCGGTGGTTAGGATTTGTATTTCATCATATTGACTACACTGTAAATTAGAAACTTCCAAACCATATATTCCTGGTTCATTAAGGATCAGGAAGCTGCTACTTTCACCTGGAATCAATTGTCCATGGAGGAACCATTGGTTTCCATCAGTATAATTGGACCATAAGGTATCGATCCCTTGACGTGAAATTTTAACTTCAGGGTTCATTAATAACTTGAATCGAGCTGCATGTGAAGCGCTGCTGTCATCAATGCTGAACGCATAAACTGTACTATCTACCACCATAACAGTTGAATCGGCATAACTATCGATCAGTGATATTGAAAATGGAGGATTGAACCCAGCCAGTTCAGTGAACTTAATCTGGTATATACCTGGATCGGTTTTATTCAGTTTGATAGAGATCTGTTCAGCACATAATGATACCGGTAGACTATTGATGGCCATTGGTACTTCGGATTCGATAAAGGTTGATATGTTTATACCACCGTTGTTGAACTTTTTAGCATCCATTTTTGGATCATAACCATTTGTCGCCCGTTTGCTTAACCGGATCACTGCTTCATCGGACTGGCTTTGATTACTCAAGGTGATCCTAAACCAGTTGTCCGTTTCGGCTTTTCGGAAGAATATACCGGTGGTGTTACTCTTTGCGCGTTCGTTTATCTGAAGGGTGGGATTGCTGCCAATGGCTTGAACCCAAAAGGATTGACCCGTGGCTACCAATCCAGTACCGCCATTGGTGCCGATGCCATCAACATAGGAAGCTACTGTTGAATTAGAATTTCCATTTTCGTTATTTCTGATATAGATGGCATTGGCTACATTGGAACTGCTCCAGCCATTGGTTGCACTCCAATCAATAGTAGCAGGGTAGGGGTTTCCCAAAAGGTTCCAGCCACTACCTGCGAAGGACACGTTAAAACTAAAAACTCCTTGATTAATGGGTCCTGATACCTCAACTAAGGTGGGGTTTGATCCGTCAAGCATGAGGGCGGTGTAGCCAGCTCCAGGAATTAAGGTATTGCTAGCAGCTGTTCCCGACATCGGAAAAGCGGTCCACCCGAGTAGCAAATTTCCACCGCTGCCGGTTTCACCATAATAGTAAAGTGAGGGGTTGGAGGGATTGATCCCAGGACCCGTACTGGGATCTGTAAATTTACCGGTAATAGGGAAGTCATCTTGCCAATCAGCCACTGTGGCATTGGTTACAGGTGAAGAAATATACCTCCAAATGTTACCCTCGCCACTGATGTATCGTTGCACCGTAACATCACCAGATACAATCCCTCCATCCGGTATGACCCCAATCATGGCATTTCCGGAGGTCCCATCCGAGGTTGAGATCAGTCTAAGGTGACCATTTGAGTCGAATTCAGTGGCTGACCGCAATACAAGTTGATTCAAAAGATTAATAGGCTGGGTTAAGGTTACTTTACCATTGGGCTTATTCACCACTACATCGAAAAGACTTTCACCGTTTAACGCCACTATTTGGTCGCCTGACCCATTAAAGGTCACAGTTTGAGATCCAATATTCAGCGCATCGCTGTTGCTGCTGGTAATATTAAAGTCACCGGCAATAAATAAGTTGTGGGCACCATTGCTGTTTAAAGCTCCGGCATTTTGAATAGTCAACCCACGAGCAGTACCGTCAGTGTTAAGACGAATGGTATGGTTGCTGCCTATTACCACATTGGTATTGGCATCAGGAGTACAGAAACAAGAAGGTCCTTCTAAACCTGAGGTTGACCAGGCAAGCCGGTTATTCCAATTTCGGTTTCTTCTGGAATAAAGGGTAGGACCACCGTTGGCACTATCAAATACTCTTATATTGTCGAATGCATGGTATTCGTTGGTTTGATTATTTTTGACCCTGATGATAATTTGAAGACTTGTGCCAGACAGAGCAGGACTAAATATAGTTTGAAATGAAGCTCCAAAATCATTTCTAAAATCCCCAAAACTGGTTTCCGGCCCACCATCGAGTTTATAAAAGAGTCGCAGATAATCATTGCCTTCCATTCTGCCAAATTCTATAATATCCACCGAAGCCATAGCTGACGACAGTGTGGATATATCCAATACTTCAGATAACCAAATTGCTTCTCCGTCAAGATCTACTCCGTAGAATACCTTGAAATTATTTACTACAATGGTTTCAAAACGACCTTGAGGTCCCAAATTCGTATTACTTATATCCCGGCTCCAGGCTGTGGGACCGTTGTCTATGGTGGTACCGGATGGAAGGTCAAAGTTTTCCCAGTAGAGATCTTGGGCGCTCGTACCCAGGCATGTACCAATAAATATTGTACATAATAAAAATCTTAGGCGGTATGCTTTAATTCCGCAAATAGTGAATAACCGATATTTCTGAGTAAATATAAAATTGAGAAAGGAAGATAACGGTTGAAATCCTATGATATATCTACTTGTGTAAGAATTAATTAGAAGTAGATGATTGAACTTTAAGTTTCGAGGTCGGTTGAGAAAAAAGACCAACAAAATATAAAAAAAGTTATATAAAATTAGCTATTTGAACTCAAAATACTTAAAATAATTCAATTATGGAAACATTGCTTGGCCAAAAATGCCTTGCCCTGCAAAGTTATACTTTGCATGTAAGTGAGGTCAAATAAGCTAAATTTAAAGCGTTATCTATTCTGGCGATATCATTAAATCAGACCTGCCGATGAAAAACGCCTCACCCAGGGTGGCATCATTGAAATAGGCCTCTTGATTATTGCTGGATTGATAGATTACGCTGTCCGAGGGGTGGCTGTATGCAGTAATGGAAACCCGAGGTTGGTTTTCGGACTCAATTACGATATCGGCTATCTGTGCACCTACTGAGCTTCCGTCCTCTGAGGCAAAATTATCGCTGAATTTCAAACTCAGGCTGCGGATGTATGCTACTATTTTGGTAGAGTCTGCCGGGGTACTATCATCAATAGTCCAGGCGCCCGCCATGTTGCTTATTCTAAAAGAACTATCACCGGGATAGTTGAAGCTGATGGATTCGATAGAATCCGTTTCCATACGAAGAAAAGTATTATCCCGATAGTGATTTATATTGTCATGCATACTCAACCCTCTAAAACCATCTGAGGCATACACTTCAACCTCGCCAGCTAATCTGATGTAGTTTGTGGACCCCGATTGGCCTACAACCATATCCAGTGTTAATTTATCCCCCTCCTGAACTTTTAGCTTGGTCCCCGTAGAATCTACCTGGTAGGTTGACCATTTTTCCTCTTCCTTGGCGGCCAAACGGTCTGTCTTTATATCCATCAACAGACCCAACACACTATTTACTTTGCTGGCTACCGCTGTAACTTTTTCCCCTGAGGGCAATTCCACCTGCCATTGACCGGCCGGTTTGGTTAGGTTGACACGCTCATCCAAACTCTCTATAATTAACTGGGTGACTTTAGAGGTATCAATAGAGACTAACTGTTTCTCCAAAGGGGCGCTCTTGGAACTGTCGAAAAAAACCACAGCCAGATAGACCAGCGCTAATACTACCAACCCCAGAATCAATTTCAGGTTCGAGATTTTATTAATCATAATTTGTCCAAATCCATTATCACTAAATGTATTTTCCCTCTAACCAACGCTGGCGCCTACGAAGGTTTTTTTGCCTTCTTTGAAACCCAAATAGCAATACCAATAGAATAGGAACCACCACGTTGCCATACTTTATCATATTCTTCGTGCCATCTTCAAGGGGGTCAAGAGGACGGCTGGTGACGCCTTTAGTGCGCAGGTCACTTAGGCCGGTATCGTCTGACATCCAGTCGATGGCATTGGCCACAAAATTGATATTGTCCGGGTTAACTTGTTGCGGCTGTTGCTGCGGCCCCGGTGCCCCGTTCACAGTAAAACTGCCGCTACCTACTACTACCATTTTTCCAGACGAACCTTCGACAGCTACTGCCACACTTTGACTACCCAGGGTAAAATCAGATTTGTCCCATTGTTTTTTAACATCCACCATCATGGGTAGATTAGATGAGCCGGATTGCTCAGAGGTAAAAGCCAATGGCGTAACTTTTTGAGTAGAATCAATGCCCAATGAAATTATGGCATTGGCAAATGGCATCAGTATGGCGTCCAATCCTTCACTGGCTGGGTGATCCTCGAAATTGCTAATAATAGGAAAATATGGGAATTGAATCTGAGCAGTCATAGAGAACGGACCAACTTGTTGGGGCACGCCAATACTGGCACAGTTCACATCGGTTAAAAGTTGGTTGCTGATGCCAACTCCTTTTCCACTGAGCCATGAGGTCAATCCAATATCACCGGCATTAGAAACGAACCCACTATTCAAGTTTCCCTGGAAATTATCGTACCCAATAAAAATGCCACCTCCATAGCTTAGATAGTTGTCCAGTTTACTCAGCTCGGATTGAGACAATGTATCTGTGGGGTTGATCAAAACCAGGGATTTATAATACACTGGAATATCAATTGAATCATTCAAAAAGAAAGGCTCTACTTGATACAAAATTTGAAGCTGCTCTTGTAACTGTGGTAAAGCAGCTAAGGATGGCTCACCATGCCCCTGAAGAATTCCGATTTTGGGTTTATCGGTGATGGCCATCTTTTTAATGGTAGTAGTAAGGCTGAACTCCATGGCTGCTCCTGGTTGAATTACCGGGATGACCTCTGATTGGTCCTTCATACGCAAAACCGCCCCCATATAGGCCCGGAGTTGTTGTACCTGATCGCGTTCGGTTATATTAACCAAAAGCGGATTTATTCCCGCTTGCTGTGCTTTGGTTTCGGACTCATCGTCTTCGTTGGGATTGATGAATTCGTAAACCAGGTTACCGCTGG
>QIEB01000553.1 GCA_003229495.1 Flammeovirgaceae bacterium | reverse complement strand
CAAATTTTGCTGATCATTGGCGTATACCATGTTGTTGGCCCCATAGCCAACTACAAAATTCAACCATTTTGGAAATTTTGACTGTGGTGACAGGAAGGCATACATATCGACACTTAGCCAGTAGGTTTGACCATTGTAATCTTTCAAGAATTCTTCGTATAACCCATCGCCCAATACATTAGGTCTTTCCTGCGCCAAAGATGTGGGGGTAAAGCTGAATTTGGGCTTAATACGCGCTTCCTTCCAAATCATGAATTGGGCCATAGCGGCAGCTGAACCCACTGCATTGGCTATCAAGTCACCCCAGGAAGCTCCGTACTCTTGTGAGAAGCCGTCCAATATCTCGATAGGGGTGAGAATAAGAAACCCCATCATCCCTCCCCAGAGGTGGGCTTTTTTTTGGGTCATTCCCGCACGTTGAAATAGATGGATGCTCGCCTGACTTATATGAAATGCCGAATAGAAATGCCCTGCTTTATCCAGTTGCTTCCACTGGGTATTATCGTTGAAAAAATGAAATTCAGTGCGCGGAAATTCTGCATACCATGTTTTGTTCAACCCGTAGAGGGCCGCACCATACAACGCTCCTGAAGCAATTGCAATGTTTCTGGCAGTCTTGTTGGCATCACTGGATGCACTAAATACAGAATCAGCTGTTTGCGCCTGGACGTTTAAGGTGATTAAAGACAGGGCAAACCAAATAAATGACCAGGTTTTTTTACTTGAGATTCGCAGCTTCCGAATTACCGTCATCCTCAGTATTATGAGAGACATCCTGTGGGGTTTTGTTCTTTTCTTTCCGACTAAAAAGTTCATTTATATTGTTGAATGTCTGGGTATGGATAAGACTGAATCCTGCTGATGTGGTATTGGAATTTTCTATTCCTGAATTTAGTGAATTATAAGTATTTCTATTGTACATCTTGGCCCTGAATTTGCCATCGGAAGAAAGCAGATATTCCAGGGTCCAGTCACCAGCCACACTACTAAAATCACTGGTATTTTCAACAGTATTGGTAAAACCGCCCTCTCTGGTTATTCTTAGTCGTCCATCCAGGAAAGTATAGCTTAAACGAAGCTGAAAGGTATTTAACGCCTCCTGGTCCAGGCCATTGAGGTCCACATCTATTTCAAGGTTTTCGTCCACTTGAGAAAACCAATAGCTCAATTGGTTAGAGAGCAACTCACTAACGCTGCTGCCTATTGCACCCCCTTGCCCCAGACTCAGGTCGTCGGGCGGTGAGAATTGACGTAGTACAATCAGACTGAATACCTGTCGGTTGAGCGCTTGTTCGTCACTCTTAATTTCCTGAATTTCCTGGGTAATTTCGGGATCTACCGTCTGATTATCCGCCAGGTAAATATCAAAGTCGATTTCAGGGCTAAGAAGTTTACCTTCCAGGTCTAGCTGTACAACTACCGGATACCGGCCTCGAACCAGGCTCTCAGGCTGGTTGGCAAATAAAGGTGATACGTCAGCGCTTTGTTCATAAGTTGCCTGAATGTCCATAATTCCTTCATAGGGATCACCATACCAGGATATCTTGCTGTCTGGCAAAATTTTGAATTCTTTGTTGATAATATTGTACAAAGTAAAATTGTACCCACCCTCCTGGAAAATGTACTCTCCAAACATGTTGAAATCACCTTCCGTATCGATCAACAGGTTTAAATGTCCACTTCCACGACCTCTGATGATATCACCAGTTTGCAAATCAAATATTAACTCAATATAGGCATCAGGCGTAATGTCAAGATCAAAATCAAGGTTGATCCCGCCCCTCTTTATATGTTTTGCAAACAGTTCATCTGCCCCAATCTGCAAGGTATCATTGAAACTTACAAAATTGATATAGTCTTTTTCTTCAACATTTGTATCCTCGTTGATGGGAATAAAAATCCTGGTGCCTTTTTCTGAAGTGGCGGAAGCTTTAACTTTGAAGTTACCCAGTGGGCCTTCAAAGTGCAGGTCCCCGCTGACGATAGCAGTGCCATAGTACAAACTGCCTCTCTCATTGACGGTGTTTAACACCATGAAGTTTGATAACTCGCCTGATAAATCCAATTCCAGATCCTTGAATCCGCGGTGAATCAAACCTCCATTAATTTTAGCCAAACCGCCATTTTCGTCCGAGATTTGACCATCTATAATCCCTATGCGGTTATCGGTAAACTGTATCTGGCCCTGGTAATCATAGGTAGTGTTAAGGTAGTTAACTTTGAACTGTGCTTGGGAAAGTTGAACGGATCCGTTTAAAATGGGGCCTTTTAGGGAGCCACCTACAGTAATGTCCCCGTTGATCTGTCCTTGTAGGTTTGAAAAGGTCTTTTCTACAAAAGGTTCGACCAGGTAAAGATTGGCCTGGTTCAATTGGGCCAATAGATTTAGTTGGTCATCTGCATTTGGAGTATAAGTCCCTGTCATGCCCAGAATTTGTTGCCGGTCCCTGACAACGTTTAAGCTGATATCAAAATACTTCTCCAAATAATTCCAATAGGATTTTCCAAATACATCACCCACCAGGAATTTCCCTAATTGGAAGTCTGTTATGGTCAGGCCGCTATTTATGAGGGGCTGATGGTAAAGATCCTGGAATTCTACATTTGCATTTAATTCCCCGAATATTTTATGTTTCAGGATGGGATTTAAATTATTGACCTGAAACTGATTGAACTCAACTAACAGGCTTTTAGAACTATCCGGTGAAATAACTCCATTCATAGTGATGCTCTGCAGGTCATGGTAGAGGGTAACGCTTTTAAAGTCAAATTCCCCATTGCTTATGGATATCTGATTATCAGGCGCCAGCTGCCATTGTTGGTCCAGGGCGCTGAAATCCGAATGATCGAAACGCAGCACGGACCGATCATTTTGAAATTCGAGTTGACCACTTACCATTGCTCTGTTCTCAGGGTATGCTTTTACCTCAATCTGGGTTTCAAAATTAATGTGGTCATTGTTCCAAACTGCTTCGAAGGAAAAATCTTGAGTGGTGGCCAGCGTGCCGATTTCCTGTTCTTTTGAATAGAAATATGCCATTGCCAATACATTGGTACTGTCACTAATTTTGGAGGTATTAAAATCAACTGTCACATCATGCAGGGTATTGGTTTTATAGCGCAGGGTGTCGATTTCACTGTTAGCAGCTAAAATTGAAGTAAACCCATGTCTGAAATAACCTTCAACCGGGGTGTCCAGTGATACTTTCAAGTCCGGCTGAACCAGTTCCAGGATGGGGTTGATATCTTTTAGCAGACCGGTAAAATCGATGCGATACTTATTATGCGCTTTAGAAACCTTCTGCTCATAGTATTCTTTCAGCCCACCTTTGTCATTGATAAGGTTCAATCGATATTCATGAATGAGTCGATTTAAATCTCCAAATAAAGTACTGAATTCAAAATCTCCTTGTGCGTTTAGGTCGAAGCGATCACTGGTCAAGCTTACTCTACGTTCATTAGCTTTCTTTTGGGAAACTATTTCCAAAAAATCAACATCAAGAGACTTCCCTTGATAAGTGAAGCGGGTATTTTTCAGATTGGCAAAACCTACCATTTCGTCTATGGTCAGGCCGGTGAAATCCAGATCCAGATAGGTGCTGAGGGTTGCATCTTCGTCGAATAAATTCAAAGGTTTTAATATGGCGGTGTCCAGGGTTGCTTCCACTGCAATATGATCAACGTCTTCACGGACGTCTATGAAGGCATTGGAAGTAAACTTCAGGTTGGGGTCGTCTATTTTGAGCTTTCCAATAAACAGCTCCCTGGCCAAGCGGGCATCAGTTTCAATATTGGTATAGATGTAATTTTTAAACCCGAAACTGCTTACCTTAGCTTTTAACTCAAAATCCGCTTCCTCAATGGTAAAGCCTGAACCCTGTATCTGGCCCTGTAGGGCTACTTTCTGAAAAATATCAGGTTTGTTGGACCACCCCCCCAAATCGAAGTCATTGGTAGCCAGCGTACCGGAGTAAGTAGCACTTTGAGTTGTTTCATCTATTTTTAGGTTAATATCGGATATCAGTGTACCCAAATGGGTGTAGAAGGTTCCGTTAGCTACAAAATCTCTGGGGAATCCCAGAAACTGACTGCTGAGGCGTATGGTTCCAAATTTCTGTGCTTCTGAATACAGCTGCCCTCCGATAAACGGATGAAGGTCCCTGGGAGAAATAACAGAGTTGGTCAGGCTGGCATCAATAAATGTGTCCTGGAATACCGGCAAGCCCTCCATATTGATATTACCGATCAATCGGCTTTCACTACCAAATTCCAGCACCACATTGCTAAAATCAAAAGCAGTAATTTTGCCGTTAAAGTAACCACTTAGGATATAGTGTTGGTCTGTAGGTCCCAGGCTGGTTACAAAAAGTTTAAGGTCTTTAGCTGCAATATTGGACTTTACAAAATTAGCATCTATATGAACACTATCCCTAAAACTGCTCAGGCCCGTGGAGTGTTCATACCTGAAAACCAAAGAATCCTTAATTTCAGTTTCTCCAACCAACAGGTGGAGATTCCTGAAAGCCATGGCCTTATTGCTGAAATAAAAGTCGGTAGTAAAGTCATGGATGGTTAAAGCAGTAATCGGTTCTACAGCCTCCATTCGTTGTATTATCAGCCGGATGCTATCGTTCCGGATTTTAAAATTCTGTATCTCCGAATTCAAACTGTCTAGTAGAAAATGGTGAAAATCCAACCCATTTTTTATGGAGTCCTTGGCAATATTATTTAGCCTGACCTTGGAATCCACGAAGAGTACTTTACTAATAAAAAAATCTCTTTTAGCTTCCTTATTTTCCGGGTTTACCCATTGCTTGATACCTTTAATAAATCCGCCAATATTGATTTCTTCTTCTATGGAGTATTTTGTTAGATTGATGTCAGCTTGGGTAAATATGGCGCGGTCCAGTCGGATCTGGTTGATTGATATTAAGGTGGTAATGTCGAAATCCACATGCAGCTCGGTCACGCCAATCATTAAATTTTGTTGACGATCGTAAATACGAAGTCCTGTTACTTTCAATTCATCGAACCAGTCTAAATGGATGCGCTCGATGGTTACCGGATAGTGTAGTCTGTCAGTTACAGTCTTGGAGAGTTCTTTTACTACTCTTGTTTGTATGAAAGGAATTTGTAAAGCGGAGGCGAATAATAAGAAAAAGATAAAAACTCCTATGATAAACCAGAATATTGCTTTGACCACAGGATTTTTAATAAATTTGATTTTCGACGTGCTCATTGACACATGGCTAAAATCCCGACAATACTAGCTATAGAGTCCTCATGTGATGAAACTTCAGCGGCAGTAGTACATCAAGGAAAGGTACTTAATAATATTATAGCAACGCAGACTGTCCATAAAAATTATGGGGGTGTAGTGCCTGAATTGGCATCCAGGGCACATCAATCAAACATTGTACCAGTTGTAGACACGGCCTTGAAAAATGCAGGAATTGACCTTCACCGGTTGGATGCAATGGCATTTACCAGAGGGCCGGGATTACTGGGATCACTTTTGGTGGGGACCTCTTTTGCTAAAGCCATGGCGCTCTCCTTGAATATTCCCCTGATAGCCGTCGATCATATGGAAGCACACGTGCTGGCCCATTTTATTAATCCTCCTCACCC
>QIEB01000576.1 GCA_003229495.1 Flammeovirgaceae bacterium | reverse complement strand
ATGGAGATGGCCAGGCGGATGTAAGGGATACCTTGTTGACCGGTTTTTCATTATCTAATCCTCATGTGAACGTGAATAATCCCCTATACGGGTTAGATAATTGGGTGTACTTATCTCATTTTGGACGAATTGGCACCAGAAAGTATGAGGAAACGTTTGGAGATTTAGGAGAGGAAATAAGATTTTGGGAACGGCCGGATTCTCCTAGACTACCGAAGAATGCAGCTAGTAAAATATTCGATTCAAACCTGATGAGAACAAATTGGAAATGATGTCCAGTAAAAGTCAGTTTGGACATACTTTTGATAGCTGGGGACATCACTTTTTGTCGCACAATCAAAATCACCTGTACCATGAAGTATTGGCAGCGCCATATTTGAACCGCAAACCGGATTTATTGATTACAAGTAGTATAGAATCCATTTCAGATCATGGGCAAGCCACAGAAGTTTATCAGATCACTACCAATCCGGATCGGCAATTGTTTACCCCAACAGGAGTTTCAACATCTTCCAGTGGAATTACCTACTACGCTGCTGATTTATTTGTACCTCCATATAGTGAAAATGTAATTTTCGTAGCAGAATCAGTGAGTAACCTGGTACACGCAGATGTATTAGAACCTATGGGGGCGACTTTTAAAGCCAGTAGGGTGGAAGAACGAAAGGAATTCTTGGCTTCACAAGACTTTTGGGCCCGGCCGGTAAATATGTATGTTGGACCTGACGGAGCTTTATATGTGTTGGATTATTATCGACGAGTAATTGAACATCCAGAGTGGATGTCGGATGAGGCTGTAGAGGCCGGGGGGCTATACGATGGTCATGATATGGGACGAATTTACCGGATCAGTCCCCTGGGAACACCCAGTGCAACCTGGACCAAAGGGCTAAAAGTAGGGGAGTCAACTTCTGAAGAACTGGTAAAGTTGCTTGGAAACCACAGTAGGTGGTGGCGAATAAATGCTCAAAGACTACTGGTAGATCGAATGGATAACGCAAGCGTACCACTATTGGAAAAAATGGCGGCCACAGATAAGTCCGCTTTTGGACGATTACATGCATTGTGGACCCTGGAGGGTTTAGATGAATTGAAGATGACCACCATTGAAGCAGCACTACAGGATGAAGAAGCTGGAATTCGTGAGCAGGCAATCCGGTTAGCAGAGCCTTATTTGGATAAATCATCTAAGCTGGTGGAGTCATTACTTGCTATGGGTGATGATCCTGATGGTAAGGTAAGATTTCAATTATTAAATACACTTGGATATGTCCATAGTGAAGCAGCAAGGCAGGTATGTGAAGAATTATTATTCCGTGATATGGAAGATGACTGGGTTCAGCTTTCAGCTCTGACGGCCGTTTCATTGAACCCTGAAATCTATTTAGAAACCCTATTGAATCATCCTGATCAAGATAATTCTGCATATTTATCGATGGTCCGACATTTAACCGAGATTGTAGGATCAGGACCTGATGCAAATAAGATAAATGACTTTGTACGAACTGCTTCAATGATAAATGGGCCATCGAGTATTGTACTCAATTCAGCTGTATTAGCTGGATTAACTAAGGGTCTGAAGAGGAATAAGCATAATAAGGAGATTATAGGGTCGGAGCAGGACCTGCTGTTAAATACATTTTTCAACCACCCATCACAGACAATTAGAGGGCATGCTTTTGAAATGTTAAAAATTGTAAAGGAGCATGGTGGCGAGACCATCAATATTGGAGTAGCAAAGGCCCTGAATAGGGCAAAGGACACCAATTTAACTGGAGAGGTGCGGGCACAGATGCTGGGATTTTTGCTGTTAACAAACCCCACTCCTTATAAGATGCAATTGGAAGAATTCATTAAGCCCTCTGAAGAGCCTGGAGTACAAATAATGGCTTTGCGGATATACGAGAAAGTGCCAGGGACTGAGGTTGCTGAGTATATCCTGGATAACTGGAAGTTCATGACTCCGAAAGTACGTGACGTAGCTTTGGATGCATTTATGAGTGAACAGGACCGTATTGAATTATTATTGGCTGCTATAGAAAAAAATGAGATTTTAAAATCGAGTTTGGGTTGGCAAAGGATAGTACAACTGAATTCTAATAGAGATGAGAAATTAAGAGCAAAGGCACAAAAATTATTAGTTCAAGATGCCAGTAGAGAAATTACTGAGCAGTATCAAGAATCTTTAAGGTTGTCAGGAGATGTCTTGAATGGGTTTGAAGTTTTCAAGACAAATTGTTCCACATGCCATCAGGTGAGGGGAATGAATGGCATATCATTTGGGCCGGATTTGGGGACAGTTCATAACTGGCTACCGAAAGACTTATTGGCTGGTATATTGGAGCCGGGTTCGGCCATAGCTCCCGGGTTTGATTTATGGGAAATCGAATTAAATGACGGAGAGAAATTACAGGGAATGATTAAAAGTGAAACAGCCAATGCCATTAGTTTAAAAATTGGACCTGAGCTAGAAAAGACAGTTAATCGGCAGGATATTAAAGAAATTAAATCATTGAACAGTATGTCCCCAATGCCAGGATTCGGAGGTCAATTGGATAAGCAAGAAGTAGCAGATTTGATTGCTTTTTTGAGAGACAGTCAAGCTATATCCATACCTGAATTATAATGGGATTACTCATCTTTCAGTCGCTGGTGATGTTCGAATGAGAAGTGCTCCGTTTTTATCATTTCCAGAGTCTCATCAATGGTGGGACGGTCTCCCCAGAATGTTCCGTAATATGCCAGCCGTACCATGCCATCTTTGTCAATAATAATTGTAGCGGGCCGGTTAATATACTCCGCATGAACTGCGAAAGCCATAGGGTCCACTCCGAACTGGGCACCAACCGCGCCTGCCCGATCTAGCAGATGTGGCCAATATATTTGCTCTGTATAAGATTTCTGAAATGATTCTTTTGAAAACCAGTAGGTTGGATCAAGCTCTTTTCCTACCATCACCCTTCCACGATATTGATCATGTGTTTCCAGGGTAAAAACCTGCACCTCTTCTTTCTGAAAATCCTCTTGCATCTTCATCAGCTCCTGAAATTCCCCATGACAAACAGGACACCAATCGGCAAAAACCCATATCAATACTACCCACTTTTTATCCTTGAAATCTTGTAGCTGCCATTCTTTACCCTCAGTATCCTCCAGTACAAAATTGGGTGCCTGGGATCCGGCCTGAACTGATTCGAATCCAGATTCATCTAACAATAAATATGAAGATATCTGCTTCTTGGTAGTTCCCATTTGCTTTTCAATCTGATCAATCGCCAGTTCACATTGATGACGGACATCGCGGCTTGGATCGTCAATCAATTTGTCACGAAGAAGTTTTAAGGAACTCTGTGATTCAATTTGTCCGAGGGCAAAAACTGCCTGGGAACGTACCATTACATTCTTGTCTTCCCGAACCATTTGTTCCAGATCACCAATGGCAGATTTGGCCCCAAGCAATCCCAGTGCCATCGCACTCACCTGACGAACATTCACAGATTGGTCTACCAGTCCTTTCTTTATCTCGTTTATATCTTTGGTGCCGGCACGCACTAAATCCCTTACCGCCAACAAACGAATCCGCCAGTCGTCATTATTTAAATCTGCAATCCCCGCGACCCCTAACTTTCTATCGATTGTAAAAGAGTTGTCCTCGTTCAGGGGATGAAATTCATGTGCCCGCACTCTGGTAAACACTTGAGACACAGTAACGCTATTTTCTGATAAATTTTGACCATTTGCTTCCGGTATCATGCCTAAAATAGTTAATGAAAAAAAGAATACTCTTATTGATGATCTCAAAAAGTAATCAACATTGATTATCTTTTGATTGGTTATTTTATGCCTTGTCATACAATGGAAATTTAATATATTACTAATGAATGTTCCAGTTAAGGTAAATAATTTATCATGAAAAATAGTCCAGCCAGTGACCGGCTGTCCTCACTTGACTTTTTTAGGGGCCTCACCATGTTTTTGTTAATCGCTGCATTTACTAATCTGTTTTCATCATTAAGAGCCCCTGCCTTCGAAGGAACCCTCCTTTACAGTATTGGATTACAATTTCAGCACCAGCCATGGAACGGCCTTCGTTTCTATGACCTTATACAGCCTTTTTTTATGTTTATTGTGGGTGTTGCCATTCCGTATTCCTATGCAAATCGGATAAAGCGAGGACTGAACCATGGTCAGATCACAAGACATGTGCTGGAACGGTCGTTTCTACTGTTGTTATTTGGCTGGGCCCTGGCGTGTATTGGCGATGGAAAAATTGTGTTCTACTTTCAAAATGTACTGGCACAACTTTCTGTTACCTACCTATTGGCATTTCTGATAATGAACAGATCTGCAACCACCCAAATTATACTTTCGTTTCTTCTATTAGCTATTACTGAGCTCATATACCGCAATTTCCCGGTAGAAGGCTTTAATCATCCGTTTGTTGCCAATGAAAATTTCGGTACCTGGCTGGACTTGCAATATGGGGGAGCGAATCTCCAAGGGCATTGGGTTTCATTTAATGCCATTCCGACTACTGCCCATACTATTTGGGGCGTCCTTACCGGTCAGCTATTGATGAGTGACCGTTCGCCGATGCGAAAGTTGAAGGTACTGGTAATAGCCGGTCTGATTGGATTGGTTGCCGGGTACGCGCTCGATCCGGTCACGCCCATTATTAAAAGGATATGTACTTCCTCGTTTGTGATAGTGAGCGGAGGATGGACGATTTTAACTCTTGCTTTCTCTTATTGGTTGATCGACATTAAGAAACAAAAAAAATGGACATTGTTTTTTGCCATCGTAGGTATGAATTCACTATTCATATACCTGTTTGCACATGTGGGAGGAACAGGAATTATCAGGCATTCAATACAACCTTTTTCAATGTTGATTTTTGGATTTATGGGAGAATCAGCAGCAAACATTTTGACCAGTATGGTAGTACTGTTTTTGTTATGGTATATCTGTTACTGGCTGTATAAACGGAAGATCTTTATCAAAATCTGAAACAACGAAATATAACATGAATTCCAATAAAACGTATTTATCATGAAAAAAGATAGTGATGCACAAGATGCTGGGTTCCTCCGTCGCGATTTCATTAAAACTACTGCCATGGGAGGCCTGGGTCTGTCCCTGGCCCCTAATTTAGCATTTGGACAAAAAGGTAAAAACAGCAAGGTACAGTTGGGATTTATAGGAGTAGGAGGAAGAGGCCGGTCCCATCTTCGAAATATTCTGAAAAGAGATGATGTACTTATTCCTGCAATCTGTGATATCGATCCGGCTGCCATTGAACAGACCCTGGATATGATTTCCAAAGCTGAGCATGAAAAGCCGGCGATATATTCTGAAAATGAAAACTCCTTTCAGGATCTTTTGTCAAGAGAAGATATTGATGGTGTAATTATAGCTACACCCTGGCTGTGGCATACTCCCATGACGGTTGCAGCCATGGAAGCCGGAAAATATGCCGGAGTGGAGGTCTCTGCTGCCACCACACTGGCCGAATGCTGGGATCTGGTAAATACTTATGAAAAAACCGGGGTGCCCGCCATGATCCTGGAGAACGTGTGCTACAGGAGGGATGTTATGGCGGTACTGAATATGGTTCGGCAGGACGTTTTTGGTGAAATACTCCATGCCAGATGCGGTTACCGTCATAGCCTGCTTGGAATTAAATTCAACCCGGGAGTGTCCTTCGGCGAGGGCTCTCAACGCGAAGCCCGGTGGCGAACACAGCATTCACTTCACCGTAATGCCGATCTATATCCCACCCACGGAGTAGGACCAATAGCCACTATGCTCAATATCAATAGGGGAAACAATTTTATCACCCTCACTTCTCATGCTACCAAGTCAAGGGGATTAA
>QIEB01000104.1 GCA_003229495.1 Flammeovirgaceae bacterium | reverse complement strand
TGGATATCAAACCATCCAATACCAGGTCTTCGGGTGCACCGGTAATTACATTTTCTTTTCCATCGATTAACCATATTTGATCTGCCATCCTTAGGCTAAGATCTAGTTCATGGGTAGCCAGGATTACTGTTTTGGAGCGTTCGTGGGCCATACGCCGAAGCAAATTCATGATCTCCCATTTTGAAGGTACATCCAAATGTATCAATGGTTCGTCTAATAGCATAAGACCACCGTCTTGAGCCAGGGCCCGGGCAATCATGGCCTTTTGCTTCTGGCCATCACTTAACTCTTGTAGGTCCGAATGTATTAACTGGGAGAGGCCGGTGATGCTTAGTGCGTCTAAGGTGGCTTCAAGATCGCGCTTGCGCATTCGTCCCTGCCAGTCTGTATGTGGATGCCTGCCCATAGCCACCAGATCACCAACTGTTAAATAACCGGTCTGAATTCGGTCCGTGAGTACCAAGGAAACTTGTAAAGCAATTTCCTTTGAAGTAAGTTGGTTGAAATCCTTTGAGTTGAGCCAGATTTCCCCGTCAAGCGAGGGCTGCAGACCAGCCAATGTTCTAAGCAGTGTTGACTTACCGGTTCCGTTGGCGCCAATCAGCGCTATGATTTGACCGGAGTTTGCCTGTAAACTAATACCAGTTAGGACATCCCGGCGGTTTTTTCCTTTCACATATCCAACCGCCAGATTCCTTGTATATAACGCTGGCCTATCCTTCATCGGGTAAATGATTTACTCAGGTTACGATCTTTAATTAAGATGGCAATAACCGCCGGAGCCCCTATCAAAGAAGTTATGGCATTTATTGGCAAGGTCCGGCTGCTCCCGGGAATTTGCGAAACCAGGTCACATGCCACCATTACTATAGCTCCCAATAGTATGCACCCCGGGATCAACACCCGGTGATTTGCGGTTTTAAACACTATTCTGGCTAAGTGTGGAATAGCTATGCCAATAAATGCCAAGGGTCCGCAGAACGCCGTGATTCCACCGGCAAGAATTGAGGTAATAATAATAACCAGTAAGCGTGTCCTTTTAATATTTACACCCAAACTTCTGGCATAGGATTCACCCAACAGAAAGGCATTTAAGGGTTTCGAAAACCACCAGCACCACACCAGGCCTATAAGCACCGTGATGAGTAATATGACCAGTTCACTTCCATGGACTCCACCCAAATTACCAAAGGTCCATATAAGAAATGACTGAATTTCTTGTGCTTCACTGAAGTATTGCAAAACACTGACCAAAGCCCCACTGAGACTCCCCACCATCAATCCAATTATTAACAGCGTCATACCGTCCGTGATTGAAACAGACATCATTACGATAAGGAGCAGTACTAAGGTAGATCCGGCAATTGCCGCCATGACCGTAGTCCAGCTGCCAAAAACAGTTAGGGTAATGGCAATGCCGAACATATTTCCGGCAAGAATTAATAGTGCAACGCCAAGACTGGCCCCGGAACTAATACCCAGCACAAATGGACCGGCCAAGGGGTTTCTGAAAATAGTTTGCATAAGCAATCCACTAATTGCCAGCCCGCTGCCGGCGAGCACTGCGGTTGCAGCTTTGGGCACTCTAAATGCTAATACTATGGTCTCCCAGCCGGGGTTGGCGGCAGGACCTCCTCTAAGGATTTCAAGTACCTCCATCATAGGTATGTACACGCTGCCGACAAAAAGATCCAAGGTTAACCCAATGAGCAGTACTCCAATTAGTATTAGGAAGGTTTTGTTTCCCTGCGTTTTCATGCTAATAAAGTTTCTTGAAAAAGTAGGGTTGATAATCAGGCAAGAGCCCGGGATGTAAGATCTTGATGAAATCAGCCAGTACCAAATCGGGCCTGGCTCCGCCCAATTCCAAATACTCAAAACCACCGGTGGCACCGATCCTGCCATGGTAGTTATAAACATCCCCTTTTTCAAAAGCATAAAAGTTGGCGTACCTGGGATCAGACTCCTCAATAGCATTCTTGCTTGAAAAACCTCCAGTGCCTATCCAGAAGTCAGTTTTTATATTGCGATCTATAACAGCTTCAAAGCTCAATTCCACAGAACCTGCAATTTTCTGGTCATTCCAGGTATAATAGCCGCCGGCATCTTCAATAAAACGGGCCACAAAGCTATTACCACCAGGAGCAAACCAGGTATCTCCATATAATATTCCGCTAAACACCGGGGGTTTTTGAGTAACGTTTTCAGCTAACGTTGTTAATTCTTGATATTTTATTTCAATTTCCCTGAACACTGAATCAGCCAGGTTGAATTTACCGGCCATCATTCCTATAAATTTAATCCATTCTGCCCTCCCCAATGGAGAATCTTCCATAAAGTCGAGAATAACTACTACCGGAATTCCGCTATGACTCAATTGGTCCAATTCACCCCGGTCAGGTCCGGAAATGTAACTTACCACCAATTCCGGTTGTAGTTCAATTAAGGATTCAAAATCCAGCCCGTTTACCGACCCAACATCCTTAATAAGATTTTGTTCAACACGTGAGCGCATTGACTTGGAGGAGATGTATTCTGTATTAGGGAAGCCAACCAGATAGTCCGATATTCCCAGCAGATCTAGAAAAGGAACGTGGCTGGTTGAGGTGACCACCATTCTTTTCACCGGTACCTCAATAACCTGATCAACCTCCAAGTTTTCCGGTGGATCTGTTCCGGATGGTATCAGGGCGTAAGTAAGAGAATCACCAGACCCAATGCCAGTGGTTTTAATAACTACCAGAGTGACGTTACCAGATCTAAAGATCTCAAATCTCTTTGCATAGTCAAGTGCTATCGATGTGGTGGGCCAAAAAATAGTTCCATTCCGGTTGTGCTCTTTTGGACTACAGCCAACAAAAAGAACACTTAAGAATAAAAATCCTGTCAGTATCTGGTGAAGTAGGGAATTGATCATGTAACAATTATAGTCAAAATATGATGTCAGGAAGGGTTTGATTAAAAATAAAGCTGGGTGTGCAACCTGTGGCTTAGCTTTGGAGTCTATTAATACAAAGAGAACCAATCAAAATGAAACGAAACATCAATTATTTACCGGCCAGGCTACTAGTCTTTTTATTTATTCTTTCTCCAGGGATAGCGCTATCATCTTGTGTTGATAAAATGGTCCAACAACAAGAGCGAAACGTTGGACAGTTTACCGGGGTTAAAGTAGGGGGCGCTTTTAAGGTGGTTTTAAGTCAAACCGGCAAACATAGGTTAGTAGTGGAAGCAGAGGAGGATTTATTGGATAAGGTGCGCACCGAGGTGAAGGGGGATGTTTTACATATTGAAATGAAGTGGGACTGGTCATGGAAAGATCGCGACAAAATCACCGTTTATGTTGAATTTGAAGATTTAGAGTCCCTAGAGGTCAGTGGGGCCGCGGATATTACTGCAAAAACACCCATTGAGGCAAACGACCTGGACATAAGTGTCAGCGGAGCAGGAGATATTGATTTGGAGGTAAATGCCAAAACCATGGAGGTAACCGTTAGTGGTGCAGGAGACGTAAGTGTTTCCGGAAGCACGGACAGACAAAAGATCCGTTTGTCTGGTGCGGGAAGCTATAAAGCTCAACACTTAAAGAGTAACTATGCCCATGCCAAGGCCTCTGGAGCCGGAAGTATAGTGGTAAATGTCTCTGAGGAGATTGAAGCCTATGCCAGTGGTGCGGGGTCGGTGAAATACTATGGTGATCCGGCGAAGGAAAAATCCAATGCCTCGGGTGCAGGCAGTATTAGCAAGAAATGATTCCTATTTAGTCCAATAATGTGCAAAAAACCCGCAAATCATACTCATGTAAGGTTTTAGGCTGATACGGTATTCCTTTGCTAAATTTTTTAACCTTACTTGGCAGGTAATTGCTTTGAAATACCTCAGAGCTGCAATTATTAAGAAAAAATCCTCAGCTATGGATCTTTCGCACAACCTGCCAGGTAGTGTAAGGAATTCAGTATACACAGTAGTAACCACCTATTTCCTCAAGTATCTTGACTTAAGGAGCACCGATTTGGCCAAATTTGATGCCTCATTGATAAGGAAGCATAGAAAATCGGCTGAGGTATGTGGAATATCATCATTACCCAATACCTTAATTTCCAAAGATTTTCGAACTGTATGGGCTTCCAGGTAGCTTTTGCTTAATCCACCGAAGGAGGTCTGTACAGTTTATTTTATTTAGAATAATTCTGACAAAATTACCTTGGCTGCTTGGGGAGGAAGTAATTTTCCTTCCTCAACCTCTTTTCTTAATTGATCAATTTTGGCGGAATTATGGTGTTTTTGCTCCAGATGACGATCAATACTCAGCCGTATACATTCCTGCATCCATTTCAGTTGCTGCTCACGTCGTTGCACCGCCAGGTAGCCATTTTCGTTCATCAGGCTGCAAAAAGACTCAATTGAAGCCCATATCTTATCGATTCCTTCATTTTTTTCCGCGGAACAGGTTAGTATAGGGGGCTGCCAGAGGTTGTTTGCAGGAGTTAACAAATGCAGGGCATTTTCATAGATCGTCCGGGCTTGCATGGCTGGCTTTAAATTCTGTCCATCAGCCTTGGTTATTGCCAACCCATCAGCCATTTCAATAATTCCTTTTTTTATACCCTGAAGTTCATCACCGGCTCCGGCAATCATTAGTAACAGGAAAAAGTCCACCATATTCTTCACCAAAGTCTCTGACTGGCCCACTCCTACAGTTTCCACTAACACCACATCGTAACCTGCTGCTTCGCAAAGTAAAATGGATTCCCTGGTATGGTGTGCTACTCCTCCCAGGCTTGTTCCCGCGGCACTGGGCCGGATAAAAGCACTGGTCGATTTGCTTAGTTGCTCCATACGGGTCTTGTCACCTAATATACTTCCCCTGGTACGTTGGCTGGACGGGTCCACTGTTAGCACTGCCACCTTATGATCCTTGTCCACCAGATATAGACCCAATACTTCGATAAATGTGCTTTTACCAACTCCCGGTACACCGGTAATTCCAACCCTTAGTGACTGACCAGTTTTAGGAAAAATCCTTTTCAAAACCTCCAATCCCAAGACCTGGTCTTCATCAAGATGACTTTCGATGAGGCTTAGAGCCTTACTTAATATCACAATGTCGCCGGCTAGCAGGCCTTCTACGTACTCATCGGCAGATAGTCTATTTTTCCCTAAATATTGCATTGGTCAGATCAAGTAAGAAAAAAATTTTTAAATAACCCCCCACTACGAGTAATTTATGGCCTATATAAACACCAGGTCTGAACATGTTTAAGAAACTGAGGAGGATTACGAATAGGCAGTTCTGGATGGACTGCGTACTGGCCACTGCATTTATATTGGCACTGATCCTCTTTGGTGGTCGTGTTTTTAGTGCCTTTGAAATACTCAATCCCATTGGTGAGGCTATTAGTGATATGGACATCACCGATATAGTGTTTTCTAAACTAAGAAAGGACCCGGATGCTCATCAAAACGACAATATTGTAATAGTCAATATTGGAAACTTAAACCGGGAGGGAATTGCTAAACAACTAGACATTATCAGAAAAAATAATCCCAAGGTAATTGGGATCGATGCTTTTTTTAGAGAATTACACGATCCACATCAGGACAGCTCACTTTCAGCTTCCCTGCAGCAGATTGACAATCTGGT
>QIEB01000157.1 GCA_003229495.1 Flammeovirgaceae bacterium | reverse complement strand
CGGGCTCTTGAAGAATTCATTATTGAGGGTGTTAAAACCACTATTCCTTTTCACGTTAAACTAATGGACGATCCAATTTTTAAAAGCGGAAAGTTTACTACTGCATTTATGGAATCATTTGATCTGTCTGATCTTTAAGATTGGATCCGGTTTTTTAATAATCTCCTCTAACTTACGATACCAGAGTGCTCCGTATTTACGGATCAGAGGAATTTTCAGGAATTTATAAAGTGGTATTTTTAGTGATTCACCCAGAATACAGGCAGGGTCACAGATATGCCATCTGTCATAATTTACCGCATCGTATTGTTGGTAGCTGGTAATTCTTACGGGGTAAAGGTGACATGAGATTGGCTTTCTGAAGTTGATTTTACCATCATTGTAGGCAGATTCAATGCCGCATTTCAGTATCTTCTTTTCATCATATATTGCATATGCACATTCCCGGTGATTAATGGTAGGAGTTGAAAAATCACCCTCGTGATCTTTAATAAAAGTACCCTGTTGCTCAATCGCATTTTTTCCTTCTTCGGACAAATAGGGAGCAACCTCCGGGTAAATGGCATTCATTACTTCCAGTTCATTATCTTCCAAGGGTGCTCCTAAATCTCCTTCCACGCAGCAAGCACCTTTGCATCGACTTAAATCACAAACAAAATATGATGATTTTATATCATCAGTTATCAGCGTATTGTCAATTTCAATCACCAGATGAATAATCGAATTTTCTACTAATGATCAATTTACCTAAATTTATGCACGCATCGCTGACTCCCCATGAAAAGGTCATTTTTTATGTTTCTTTCCAAAATAAATAAAGCATGTTTACCAAGTTATGCACAAAAGGACCTGGCTAGGCTTAGTAAAATGGAGAAACTGGTGGTGGTGTACCGGTATTGGGTTACCATCAACTCACTAGCTGATGAGTGAATGAGTGAATTAGTGAATGAGTGAATGAGTGAATGAGTGAATGAGTGAATTAGTGAATGAGTGAATGAGTGAATGAGTGAATGAGTGAATGAGTGAATGAGTGAATTGGTGAATTGGTATTTATTTTCTGAATTTTAATCCATAGACTTCAGGATTATACGCTCATATCGTAACTTGCCAACCACAATGAGCGGGGATACATGGAATATCTGGAAAATCTAAATGAAGCCCAGAAAGACGGCGTGGTGCATACAGAAGGACCCTGCATGATCATTGCCGGGGCTGGGTCCGGTAAAACCAGAGTACTGACTTATCGAATTGCCCACCTGATCAAATCAAAAAATACTGATCCTTTTAATATCCTTGCATTAACCTTTACTAATAAAGCATCCCAGGAGATGCGAAACCGCATTGAACGTGTAGTGGGTACTGAGGCCCGAAATTTATGGATGGGGACCTTCCACTCAGTGTTTGCCAGGATTTTGAGGGCTGAAGCCTCAAAACTAGGTTACCCCTCTAATTTTTCCATTTACGATACAGATGATAGTAAATCCCTGATTAAGGCATTGGTTAAAGAAAAAGGTCTGGATGATAAAACTTACAAACCCAATGTGGTTCTGAACCGTATCTCAGCGGCAAAAAACCGCTTAATCTCCTGGCGTAGTTACTTGCAAAATCCTGTTTTTCAAGCAGATGATAATAGCCAAATGAAACCAGAAATGGGCAACTTGTACAAAAGCTATTCAGAGCGCTGCTTCAAGGCGGACGCCATGGATTTTGATGATCTACTTTTTAATACCAACCTTCTTTTCAAGGATTTTCCCGAAGTCCTCCATAAGTATCAACACCGATTTCATTACGTGATGGTGGATGAATTCCAGGACACTAACCTATCTCAGTATTTAATCACCAAAAAACTTGCAGCGGTCAGGCAGAATATTGCGGTAGTAGGAGACGATGCCCAAAGTATTTATGCATTTAGAGGTGCTGACATTCAAAATATTCTCAATTTCGAAAAGGATTACCCAGATCTGAGGGTGATTAAATTGGAACAGAACTATAGATCTACCCAAAATATCGTCAATGTTGCTAACTCAGTTATTAATCACAATAAAGCACAATTACATAAAAATGTCTGGACCCAGAATGAGAATGGTGAATTGATTCATCTGATGAAGGCCACCTCCGACAATGAAGAGGGAAAGTTAGTGGCTTCTTCCATATTTGAAGAAAAAGTTAATCACCAATACAGGAACTCTGATTTTGCCGTTCTCTACCGTACTAACAGCCAATCCAGGGCCATGGAGGAAGCCTTGCGAAGGGTCAATATTGGGTACAAAGTGATCGGTGGTTTGTCTTTTTATCAACGCAGAGAGATCAAGGACCTGATGGGATATCTACGTTTTGTGGTGAACCAAAACGATGAACAGGCTTTACGACGCATTATTAATTTGCCAAAACGTGGTATCGGGCCAGGCACTATTGAAAAACTAATGGTGGCTGCATATGATCATGACATTTCCCTTTGGGAGGTCCTGGTTAATGCCAAAAGTTTTCTTAGTCCCAGAGCTGCCAACGCAGTACATGACTTCGTTACCACCATCAGAAGTTTCAAGATAGTAGCGGAGCAAAAAGATGCTTTTGAAACTGCAGACCACATCGCCAAGGTATCCGGATTGCTGAAATTCCTTTATGAGGATAAAACCATCGAAGGTCTCAATCGGTATGAGAATGTCCAGGAGTTACTCAACGCTATAAAGGAATTTGTTGACAGTCCTGAAGAGTCAAGAAAAGATAACAGCCTGGGTGCATTCCTACAAGAAATTGCCCTGTTATCGGATGCTGATACCGAAAAAGATACTGAACTGGAAAAGGTAACTCTGATGACCATTCACAGTGCCAAGGGACTGGAGTTCAAGCATGTTTACGTGGTAGGACTTGAAGAAGATCTGTTCCCTTCTCAGATGATGCTTAGCAGTAGAGCGGATCTGGAAGAGGAACGCCGCCTATTTTATGTAGCAATAACCCGTGCTCAAAAAAAACTATTCCTTTCTTATGCCCTGACCCGGTATCGCTACGGTAGATTAAAAAGCTGTGAGCCCAGCCGGTTTATCGAAGAAATTGACCCTGCCTTTATAAAAGTAGACCGAAAATGGAGCAGTGGGAAATTTAGCGGAACCACTCCAATAAATCCAGCAAATGATAATTACGCCAAGACCCTGGTCACCGGCATACGGAGGCAAAAGTTACAACCGCTGAATGGAAAAGCCCAAATAACCGCCTCTAAGAACTTTATTCCCAGTGATACCACTAATCTTCAAGAAGGGATGAAAGTCGAGCATCCAAAATTCGGATTTGGAAAGGTGGTCAAACTGGATCAGGCAGGTGGGCAAAAGAAAGCCAGGGTCAACTTTGAGAATTTTGGCGAGAAAACTTTATTGCTTAGCTTTGCCAAACTAAAAATACATTATAGCTAATAATGCAATGAGTGATCAACATGAATACAATACCGGACGTCCTGAATTAATTCTAAAAGAATATGGACGTAATATTCAAAAACTGGTGAATTACGTGCATGACATCAAAGAAGATGAAAAACGCAAGGAATATTCACACACCCTGGTCGAACTGATGAAGTTGATCAACCCGGCGTTAAAGGATGGAAATGAATTCAATCAGAAACTTTGGGACGATCTTTTCATTATTTCAGGTTTTGATTTGGAGGTTGATAGCCCTTATCCCAAACCTGCCCCCGAAGTACTAACCCGAAAGCCGGATAAACTCCAGTACAATAACCATAAACTCAAGTACAAACACTACGGCCGTAATATTGAGTTGTTGATACAACAAGCCACTGAGATCGAAGATGAACAGGAGCAGAGGGACGCAGTTATCTACCTTGGACGGCTAATGAGGAGTTTCTATGGGGTTTGGAATAAAGAGGTAGTTGATGAAGAAGTTATATTAAACCACATTATAGAGTTATCTGAAGGCAAGTTAAGTATCGACCTGAAAACGGTAAAAGAGCAAAATCTTTTCGAGCCTACCTACAAAGAAAGACCAAGAAGGTCCGGTGGAAACAATGTTAAAAGAAGAGGAGGAAAGAGACGAAAGAGCAATAATTGATGGGCTCATTTAAGATCCAGGGTGGTCATCAATTGCATGGTGAAATTATACCACAGGGGGCAAAAAACGAAGCATTACAGGTAATATGTGGTGTACTTTTAACCTCCGAACCGGTTACCATCAGCAATATTCCCCAGATACGTGATGTCATTATGCTAGTCCAACTCCTGGAAGACATGGGTGTCAAAGTGGATCGTCTAAGTGCCAATGACTACCGGTTTACTGCAGACAATGTCAATCTGAGTTACCTTGAAACCAAATCCTATAAAGAGCAGGCCTGTGCATTACGTGGTTCCGTAATGATTCTGGGACCAATGTTGGGACGATTTGGGCAGGCCAAATTACCAAAACCCGGAGGGGATAAAATTGGACGAAGACGTCTGGACACTCACTTTATAGGATTTCAAAAACTGGGGGCTAAGTTTAATTTTGATCGGGAAGACTCCTTCTACTCAGTAACTGCTACCAAGCTTAGAGGTCAGTATATGTTACTTGAGGAAGCATCGGTTACTGGAACGGCGAACCTAATTATGGCTGCTGTTTTGGCAACAGGAACCACCCAGATTTATAATGCTGCTTGTGAGCCATACTTACAGCAACTATGCAAAATGCTAGTTGGCATGGGAGCTAGAATTGAGGGCATAGGTTCTAATATGTTGACTATAGAAGGGGTTGAGGAATTGCATGGGACCGATCACACGGTACTGCCAGATATGATTGAGATTGGAAGCTTTATTGGATTGGCAGCCATGACCCAAAGTGCACTGACCATTAAGAATGTGAAATACCAGGAGCTTGGAATCATTCCTCAAACTTTTAGGAAAATGGGCATTCAGTTTGACCTGGTCGGCGATGATATTGTGATCCCGCAACAAGAACATTACGAAATTGACTCTTATATTGATGGCTCCATAATGACCATTGCGGATGCCCCATGGCCTGGATTTACTCCGGACTTACTTAGCATAGTGCTGGTGGTGGCCACTCAAGCCAAAGGCACAGTTTTAGTGCATCAAAAGATGTTTGAAAGCCGCTTGTTTTTCGTTGACAAATTGATTGAGATGGGGGCTCAGATAATTTTGTGTGATCCACACCGGGCAACCGTTATCGGGTTGGATAGAAAAACTCCTCTGCGTGGAATACACATGACCTCTCCGGATATTCGGGCAGGAGTTTCATTATTGATTGCTGCTTTGTCTGCCAGCGGCACCAGTACAATTCACAACGTGGAACAAATCGACCGAGGATATCAGTATATAGACAAAAGATTGGTAGGAATTGGAGCCATGATCGAAAGAATAGAATAGCCAACTTAATGTCTCGATTTTTTGTAATACTATTTTTTAGCCTTCAGTGTTTTTCCCAAGTCCCAGGAATTCAGGAACTGGAATTTCTGTCCATTCACGTTCTTACAGATTATCCACAAAACTTTGACCTAAGCGGAATCACCAATATAGAAGGTGACTATTGGGTAGTCGATGATAGAGAATGGAACGATAATGCCTACAAGATAGCCCTGGGTTCAGATTATTTCTACTTTGTTGATAGTGTATCACTAGGTATTGACTATAAGTCCGATATTGAAGGTATTGACTATTGT
>QIEB01000575.1 GCA_003229495.1 Flammeovirgaceae bacterium | reverse complement strand
ATCTAGGAACTGATCACCGCTCATCGTATTGGAACCTCCAATAGCTACAGGGATGTGTTGAATGTACTTAAAAAGTTAAGAGATAATCGAGATTTGACTTTTGATGAATTAAATCTGGAATTTTTGAATCGATTGGAAAATTGGCATTTGTCAAAAGGAAATTCCCTAGGCGGGCTGGCCGTTTACATGCGTACTATCCGTGCCAGATCGGTTTCAAAATCCTGGTAGTTTTTAGGCAGGATACCGGCCAGATCGGGGTACTCGACTTCAATTTGTCGCATCCCTTCATTGATGGCCTCTGCAATGTCTTTGCTCTCCGGCAGGTTGGCCAGGTAGTCGTACTTGGATGCTTCCGGCAACATGATGGCCCCAGCAGCGGTGAAATCTTCTTTGGTGGCCGCTCTTTTGCCTCTTGGGCCTTCGGGAATGGAGGCTTCCACCTGAACTTTAGCTTCTTCGTATCGGTTTTGCGCAAAGCGGAGCAGGATCAGTCCCAGGACCGGGTCTTTGTATTCAGCAGCCGTCAATTTAGAGTTGGCCCTGAGTTGGTCGGCCGCCTCCCATAGTTCTTTTTCCAGTTGTTTGATCTGTTCGTTTGTCATGCGTTCGCTGTTGTTAATAGTTGTACCGTCTGGTACCAATAATAAAATGTGGATTTGTCAGGCTGTCTTTTCAGTAGGTTCAAAAAGTTCCATTCCGGATCTTCAATATTAAGGTCTTTTATATCCTGTCCTTCGAAATAGTCAATTCTTGAAAGATCGTTGATTAAAATCTTTGCAGCCAAATAGGCTATTCTGGCACTTGCCGGTACCGCATCGTCAATCCTGAAATTGCCTGCCATTAAGAAGCCGGTACCAAAAGCAATGATTCCTTTTTGAAGTTCTTTAAATCTGGCCTTTTCATCATTGGTACCACGTTCTCTTTTTGCCAGGATTACACATGTATCAATGGTGTCTTTCAAAACCTTTTCCGGTGTAAGGTCATCGTCCGGATTACCGTTTTTTCGGTAATCAATTTCTTGTTTGGCGAAAGCCTGAAAGCTAGTTGCTACCACTTCCATGTTTTTGATATATTCAAATAGTTTACTGAGATCAAACAGTTGTTTACAGATCTCCATAGAGAAAGGCTGATTGTCCTTTCCTTTGAAATAGGGGATTCCAATGGTGTTGGGTGCAAATGCCGTGAGTTTATCGCCTATAATAGCATCAATGGAAGGTACGGTCACCAACGTTTCACCTTCTGTTTCAATCCACTTGGTCTGAACAGGTATTTCGGTCAGTTCAGGGTAAATAGAATCTTCAACTAACACGTCCAGTAACATGGTACCAGAACCGGCTCTTAACGAATTAAATGAAAACTTATAGTGGGCTTTTGGTACCCCAGATTGATAACTGCGGTGTTCATCTAATTCAAATGCCGTGAAATTAGAAGAGTCAATGACTTTTTGGAGGATGCTTTCTAGCTCCCTGCGGTCGGTTTTGCTGATGATATCAATGTCAATAGAGAATCGGTTACCTTCTTCCAGTAGAAGAACCAGGCTGGTACCGCCTTTGAAAACAAAATTGAGACCATTGGCTTTCAGGCGCTCCAATAAATGGAGTGCATAAATCATTTTTTCCAGAATAATCTTATCAATCCGTCTATGGACTTCTTGTTTTTTGAATCCATCCAACCACTCTTCTGTAAAACAATGTTCCTTAATCATCGATTATATCTTTTACCAGGTGATACATGTGGTTGATCATAAATTGCTTGATGTCCTGTTCTCTTTCTCTTCGTTTCGCATAGCTGAACAGCTTAGTGAAATTGATTGTGTAGCTATTGATGGCATTTTCATAGATATGCATCAATTCCGAACCCTGTAGATAGTAAAAGAGCTTTTCTTCCGCGAAAATGTCTACTAAAATCTTCTCGAGTAAAGGAGTGTGAAATTTCACTTTTTTTTCTGTCCTTCTTGCGATTGGTGATCGTGTTATGAGCTTCTTGATAATTACCGGATAGTTACTTTCAGCAATATAGAAGTCAATCACTTTTTCATCCGGGTTCAGGTAAAGCTCATTTCTCATACTGTCTTTGAGTTCATAGTAAAGAGATTCTACAAAATCTTTTTCTATTTCGATCAGTATGATACGCCTGCTTGCCTGATGTTGCGAAAACTCATTAAGCCATTCCGTTTCCCAAGTGCAGTGTTTAACATCTTCAAATCGGTCAGTTATTCGTTTAGCAAGTTTTAATAGTTCTGGAGAGATCTCGGGTTTGTACCTGGGTTTGTAGGAAATTACATAAAGTCCTCTTTTGAGGGGTTTGATAATGTTTTTGTTTTTGAGATCATAGATTCTCCAGCCAAAAGTTCCTTCCTTCAGATCAGGCTCGAAATCCCGGTAGAAGTCAAAAAGATCTTCTCTGGTAAAATACTCCAGGTTTTTAAACTCCTCAATTAACCTGTCCTCTAAGATCTTCGTCATTCTGAACTCAATTTTTACCAAAACTACGAAATTCTGGCTAATATTGGAAATCAAATAAACGCCAGTAAATCAGATTACTGGCAAATATTTGATTTTACACGTATAAGGGGAGAATGGCCCTGATTCTATGAAAAATAAAATTTTCAACACGAGATACTCGGAGTTTTGAGCTGCTCTAAACACGTCTGACTACTTCGGGTAACGGGACTTTTTGGTTGAACTGAGGATAACAAAAAAGTGCAACTGCTCGAAACTTTCATTTTTGCCCTTTGATACTGATGTGGGATGGCCAATTTGCTGGTCACAGCAAAGTTATCCACATTGGAGGGTAAGGTACTGAAGGCCTGTTGAAAAGTCAAAAAGAACAAAGTGATTTTAGGGTTTTCAACAGTTGTGTTGGGATTGGCTTGCCAAATGCTGGCATGAAATGATGGCAGAATTATGGAGGCTGACCCAAGGCTTTGGCCGGAACTAAAATCAAATGGAGGCTACCAGCAGAGCTAAATAATGGAATGACTTTACGGCGGGAACATTTGATTTTCTGCGGTCCATAAGCCTTAACTTGCTGGCATGATTCTGGTTAAAAATGGTCGAATATACATTGACTAAAATCCTTGTTTGGCGGAATGATTTCGCAGTGTATGGTATCCGGTTCTAAGGGACCGGATCTGTGGTGTTGGATATGGGCATCTGCGGAATTGAATGGAGCTTACCGCACCTAAAGCTCGGGCTCGTGGGAAGCTCAGGGTTGGGTATTAGCCGGGGGGCTGGTCACGCTGTAAGCGTGATGTGTAGCGATGAGTAGGGAAGAATGTGTGGCCTGGCCGCATCCCATGGACAGTTGTACAGAAATCAGGGTAAAGCAGTCCCGACAATTCGTCGGGAGGCTAAAAAGCAAGGGTACCTTCGGTACTAGTTACACCCTTGCTTTTTTCATAGGGGTAACCGCTATCTAGCGGAAGATTACCCGGTCTGTGCTAGCTGTCCATGGGCGCCAGGTGCGGACTAACCAGGGGCTGTGATCTTGTGGAGTGTTTGCCAGAGCGGCTGTTCACAAGAGGGAAACAGCCCGTGACGGAATGAAAGGCAGTGGAACGCGTGCCCACCGAACAGGTGGGTTTGTGGGATGAAAGAGCGGTTGAGTGGAGCAACTGGAATGCAGTCACTCCTTATTTCCTTCACTGTCGAGGTCGGCAGTGACTACATCATATAACAATAAAGAAACTCATATAACTACTCCAAACAATAGTTTAAGATTCTTAGATTTTGGGTACTGAGAGTACCAAAAAAGATATCTAATTTAAACTTTTGATTTGTGCAAGTTTAATAAATAGATTATATTGGTACTATGAGTACTGAAAACATATCTAAAATAAACCAGCTTTTAAGCTCACGACCATACGGTGTTGTGCTTCTATCGTCATGGCTGATCAAACAAGGCTATAGTTTGGATCTTCAAAAACGCTACAAAAAAAGCAAGTGGCTGGAGTCAATTGGTACAGGAGCTATGATACGTGCAGGCGATCATGTCAGTTATAAGGGTGCCATATATGCATTTCAGGTTCAATCAGGCTCAAGCATTCACCCAGGGGGGAATACCGCCCTAGCCATGACTGGGAAAGCACATTATTTAGAATTTGCAACCACCAAAGTAACGGTATTTGGAGGCCAGAGAGAAAGGCTACCTACTTGGTTTATTAGACATGATTGGGGAGTAAAAGTTGACTATTTTAATCCTTCTTTTCTACCACCTAATATTGGACTCATAGATTTAGAGTTAAAAACATTCACCATAAAAGTTTCCAGTGCGGCAAGGGCAATAATGGAGTGTCTCTATCTTACACCAAACAAGCAAGAGCTATTGGAATGCTATGAACTTATGGAAGGGTTGAATAACCTCCGACCCGATCTCATACAAGAATTACTAGAGCAATGCACATCCGTAAAAGTAAAACGTTTGTTTATATATATGGCCGAAAAAGCAGGACATAGTTGGGTCCAATATATAAACCTTAAAAAAATAGATTTTGGTAGCGGAAAACGAAGTCTTGTGAAAAATGGAGTTTATGTCCCCAAACATCGAATAACTGTTTCGAAAGAATTGCATGAAGTTGGAATATCGACCCTATAGAAAACAAATTGCGCTTTTGCTTCAAGTGATCCCCGAAGTTGCCAAGGAGTCTTGTTTTGCGCTTCACGGTGGTACTGCGATCAACCTTTTTGTTCGTGATATGCCGCGGCTCTCAGTAGATATAGACTTAACTTATATTCCTATTAAGGACAGGGAACTGTCCATTAAAAATATCGCAGAAGCTTTGGAAAGAGTTAAAAGGAATATCGAAAGGGTCATTCCGGATGTTGTTGTGAAACATCAGCATGAAATCTCTAAGCTGCAAATTTCTGTTAAAGGGTCCCAAATAAAACTAGAAGTGAACCAAACTGGGCGTGGCACCATAGTGGCTCCGGAAAAAATGTCACTTTGTAAAAAAGCGCAAGAGGAATTTGATGTTTATTGTACTATTCAGATCACTCCTTTTGGGCAGCTTTATGGTGGTAAAATTTGTGCTGCTTTAGATCGCCAACATCCGAGAGATTTGTTTGATGTGAAGTACCTTCTGGAAAATGAAGGAATTTCCGAAGATGTAAAAACAGGGTTTCTATTTTGCCTTTTAGGAAGTAATAGACCGCTCGAAGAGATGCTTTATCCGAATCTTCTGGACCAGTCTTTAGCTATGACTAATCAGTTTGACGGCATGAGCACAGAGAGTTTTAGTTATGATGAATACGAAGAGACTAGAAAAAACTTAATCAACGAACTTCATAAGAATTTGACTAAAAAGGATAAGGAATTTCTATTGAACTTCAAGAATTTAACTCCAGATTGGAGCTCATATGGCTTCAAAGAGTTTCCATCGGTGCAATGGAAATTACAGAATTTGCAAGTATTAAAAGAGAAAAATCCTAAAAAACACCAAGAGCAATATGAAACATTGAAGAAAATACTTACACCGGGTGTTTGGCATTAGTTACAGCGGAGTACACCTATGCTAAATCTTGCGTGCAAATTACGTGCAAATAAAAAATGAGTTATGAAATAAGTTTCATAACTCATTGTGAACCCGAGAAGATTCGAACTTCCAACCTCCTGATTCGTAGTCAGGTGCACTATCCAGTTATGCTACGGGTCCTGCTTTTTAAACTTTAGTTCACACCACCTGAGGTGTCCAGATCAAATATATTCTTCAAGGGTGCAAATCTAAATAATAAATTAGCTTTATAAAATATATCCCTTGTGAATGGACACAAAATGGTATCTTTGCCGGATAAAATTTTTCAAAAATTGTTTTTGAACACATGAGGTTACTTCTTGTCGCTCTGGCATTCCTTTATAGTTCATGCTTGTACTCCCAATCCGCCTCCACTCCTGACCTGCCCGGTGCGCTAAGGATTCAGTTAGGATCTAACTTCCTGATTGATAGTCCAGATAGCTTGGATACCGGTTTTTGGGGCTCAAAGGCTTTCAATGCACAATATTTGTATTCTGTTCGTTTGGGCAAGTCCGCTTTTAGTCTTCATCCCGGATTTGGTATTGGTACCGATAAATTCAGTTTTGATAAAAATGTAACCCTGGTCC
>QIEB01000671.1 GCA_003229495.1 Flammeovirgaceae bacterium | reverse complement strand
TTCGACAGCTGCTTTAAAATAAATCTTTTGATTGAAAATATTTATGTCTTTGCTTCTAAGCATCAATTGATACCTGAACCGGCTGGAAAAATCATCCTCAAGATCCCCTACACTGGGATCACTGTAGTTAAAGAATCTTTGCTCAAAACGTATCCGATGACTGAATTTGATTAGATGTGTGGTAGGCCAATGCAGTGTAGCTTGTTGAAACAGACGTATTTCAGTTAAATTACTGATGTCTTTGTTGTAGGTTTGGAACAGCCCAATCCCGCCTGCCAGATCAAGGCTGTGATACTGAAAACGGAAAGTTGGTCGTATATACAATTGAGTCCATCCTTTGGAAGAAAGCAGTCCTCTAATTCCTGCATCACCTCCAACTGCAGACCGGTTTGATACAAACCTAAATGTGGTGAAGTCCATCCAGGTTTGGAAATCATTCTTATCCTCCTGAGCAACTGCCACAATTGGCGTTAAGAAGGCTAAAAAAGTACATATCAATAATACTCGCATCTACATCCTAATGTCTTATTCCAAACTGATTGTTAATGGAAGCAAATTTTTAGAGATGTGGTTAACCATAGGGCTAGATACCAATTTACCTTTTTGATAGAGTATATCTATATACTTGCTTAGGAGTAGGGTATATAAGCCCATTTTCCGATTTTCCAATAAAGAATGGAATTCTTTTGATTTTCGCACCAGATCCAGGCTGAGCTGACCTTCCGAAGTTTCGAACTGAGTCATGAACTTCAATTCTTGTTCCAGCAAAATCATTTGTTTTTGAATATGTTGAAAATCCATCTGCAAAATATCCTGATTTCGCTGATTCTGATTTAGACGTTTCCTTTGTTTGGCTTCATTTTCGGCAATTGACAGCCGATCCCGTTGAAGATCAGGCTTGTCCGGGTTAACGATGGGAATAGTAACTCCAATACGATATCCCAATTGATCGTCCAGTTCATCCCCTCGTTCTATATCATATTCCGCCTGAAAGAACCCAATATTCCGATAACTTTCTGCCTTCTCTACGGTAAATCTGGATTCCCTTAGTTTGTTTTCCTGGGTGGCCAGCTGGCTTTGTAAATTTGTCCCCTCTTGTGTATTCAAGTGTTCAAAGATATATTCAATAGAAATTAACATACTGATATCTAAATTTATAGATAGAGTATCTTCAAGTTTTTCTTTAATTAAGTATTGATTAATTTTTAGTTTCTGCTCCAAGTCGTGTAACTTGGACCTTTGTTTAAATAATTGATCTTCCAGATCCAGTATCTCTTCCTTTAAATTTTCTCTTTCATTCTGATAGACCAACACTCGCAATCGACCGTAAAATTCTTCCAACTCTTCAGCATTACGTATTTGCGATGACAAATATACCTGCTCAATCAGAAGTTCGTATCTCATTTTGAGTACATCATTCAACTTCATCTGCTTTCTAAGCTGGATGGTTTGATCTAACTGCTGGTGATAGTTTTTATTGGCCCTGATCTCATAAGGGTTGATAAATCCAAACCTGAGGCGATAATCCTCCAGGCCAATTTCTCGATCATTGGATTTTGCTCTGAATTCAAGTTCCCTCAGCCATGGGGAGTTGAATTTGTTGTTTTTCATAAAATCCTGTGCTGCCTGTATTTCCACTAATTCAATGTCTGAAACAGCGGCCGATAAGAAAGCCTCAGGGCTAATTTGAGCGGTAGCCGTCAAACTGATAAAATAGCAAATGACCAGTTTCCTGAACATCATTGGGAAGCCACTGGATAAACAAATACCTTTTCTCCATTGAGAAAGCGACTATTTTCAGAGATCTGAACATACACTTCCTGTCCATAACGGGTCTGGAGTGGGTTGGAATTAATTTTCTTGGGAAATGAAGTTATTCTAGAACCAATTTCAACTACTTTTCCCGAAACCTTGTAAAGTCTGTTTTCAGATTCCACCCAAACCTGGTCCCCTACTTCTACCTCATATGATATCTCCTCGTTCATAAATGCTCTTATCATAGATGGCTGGGACTCATATATTGTTATCAAGGTTTGAAATGGAGGAATCAGCTCACCTAACCGAACATCAACGGCTCCTACTGTGCCCGGGCCCAAGGCGTACCGTACCAACTCATCTGTCTCAATCTGAGTGGCTGCCAGCTCTTTAGATGCCAAAACCAATTGCTTTTCCTGAATGGCCTGGTTCTTTTGATATTGGATACTTTCACGTTCCTGATCTTGACGGTATCGGGCCTCCAAGTTTTTTAATTGGTTTTCCAATACTTGAACCTGCATTTCACCAATTGAATCATTCTGTAAATTTTGTTCGGTTAATTCATCCAAGCCTGCTACCAATCTTTTGTTCTGTTCGATTGCCATTTGTTCTTGCTCAATTTTAGATTTTAACTGGTAGTGCTCACTTTCATACTCAATTTTAGCCAGTTCCTTTTGTTGGTGGTATTGTGATTTTAAGGTTTCAAGTTCAATCTCGACTCTTGAAAGCTCAGTGGCCAACTTCTCCAGATCAAGGTGGAGATCAGGTCTGATCACTTCAATGATTAGCTGACCATTCTGAACTTCTTGTCCTGGAATTACATGGATTTTCTCTACTATCACAGCTTTTCGATAGCTTATTGCAGTTACCTGAGGTTCAACAACCGCAACCATGGCCTCCGTGTTGTCTTTGTAAGAAATTGATATGATAGCCATTGTCACAGCTAATAGAAGTATTACAATATGAAATAAATGATCTTTAATCAAACTACCTCCTCTCTGCTCAAATTTTGAATTCGCAGGTCTTGGACCTTATTTTTCAAGGCACTTTGCACATCTTTCCAATTGTACGGGCTTTTGATCTCGCAGTGATAATCATAACGAGTGCCATCTTCACGAATTCGCACTTCCACCAAAGATTCATTGAATGTAAAATTCTTCAGGGTATTGAATACAGAATCAAAGTCTTGACCCTCAACCAGTAAAAAATTGACCCTGCTTATGGAACCTGGACTTCTTCCATAAGGGGAATAATATAGCAGAATAGCGGTAAGGCAAAACATCACGGTGCCTGACAGGGCTATCGCATATCCATAAACGCCGGTAGCAATCCCCGTGGATAAAGCGGCAAAAAGAAAAATAATGTTGCGGGTATTTCTAAAACGTGTCCTAAACCTTATAATAGCAACTACACCAATAATACCAATTCCAATGGCAATGTTGTTTCCAATGGCCATCATGATCATTGAAGTTACAATGGCGCTTAGTATCATTGCCTGGAACATATGGTAAGGAAACTTATGGCCTCTAAAAGTGATTTTGTAGGTGAAAGCAATAGCGGCACTTAGGATCAGTGCCAGTATTAATGAGTAAATTGCCACCTCAATAGAGGGGTATTTGTAATATTTAGCGCCCTCCAGAAAGCTATCAAACATATTTGATTGATATTGAATTATTAATCAGATGCTAATTTACAGGAAATATTAATTATGGGTACGGGACCCATTCATTATTTTATCGGATATTCATGCCAAGTGGCATTATGAGGAGATATTTATTTATATTTTTACTTATTACCTTCTTTGGCAAATTGTGTGCTCAAGAACTAACGAGTTCTAATTTGCCCATTGTGGTGATCGATACCAGGGGTAATAAAATTGTAAATGAGCCCAAGGTTTCAGCCTTTATGGGTATCGTTAATAATCCCAGCGGCATCAATCAAGTTACCGGACCTTTTAATGATTGGGATGGTGATATCGGTATTGAGCTTCGGGGCTCCAGCAGCCAGTTCCTCTTTGACAAGAAAGGTTATGGGATCGAGTTAAAAGATACGGACGGTACCGATTCATCATCAGTTATTCTAGGAATGGGCAAAGAGGAAGATTGGGTGCTTCACGGTCCTTATTCAGATAAAAGCCTTATCCGAAATGTTTTGGCTTTCCGTTTATGGGAAGCAACCGGCCGCTATGGTTCGGCCACAAGATGGTGTGAATTGGTGATTAACGGGGACTACAGGGGGGTATATGTGATGATGGAAAAAGTGAAAAGGGATGGCGACCGGGTTGACATCAGCAGGTTAAAAAAAGACGACAACTCCGGCGATGAGATCACCGGTGGGTACATAGTTAAATTAGACAAATTTGATGGATCTAACAGTGGTGCGGGATTTGAGTCCAGGTTTCTACCGCAGTTGCGATCGAGAACTGATCAGGTAATTTTCTTTCAATACGACTACCCCAAAGGAAGTGAAATATCAGGCCCTCAAAAAGCTTATATTGAAAGCTACCTGGATGCTTTTGAGCAGGCATTGGCAGCCGGTAATTTTAGAGACCCGGTTTCCGGATACCGTGGATTCATAGATATTAGCTCTTTCATAGACTTTGCCATTTTAAATGAGATCACCCGTAATGTAGACGGTTATCGCTTGAGCACTTTTCTTCACAAAGACCGGGACAGTAAAGACGGCAGATTGAAAATTGGCCCGCCATGGGACTTCAACCTGGCCTTTGGCAATGCAGATTATTGTGACGGATGGGAAACTACCGGGTGGGCCTGGGATTTCAATAAAATTTGTAATAACGACTTTTGGTTAATACCGTTCTGGTGGAACCGATTATTGCAAGATGAGGGATTTGTTAATGATCTAACAGCCAGATGGGTAGAATTACGGTCCGGCGCCTATAAAACAGATAGTATTTTGGTCTTTATCGACGATCAGGTAAATCTTCTTGAACAGCCACAATTGCGAAACAGGGTAAGATGGCCAGAGGTAGACAATTACATCTGGCCAAATGCTTTTGTGGGTGGCTCCTACGCAAAAGACGTCAATTTCCTAAAATCCTGGGTAACCAAACGCCTTGAATGGTTGGATCAAGCCATTTCTAACCTGCAGTTAGTAACTGCTACAGATCCGGAATTTGAGAGCAGTATTGAACTATTCCCCAATCCTTCCTTTAATACCGTTACCATAAAAAGCCCACACATCATAGAAAATATCAGGATATTCAACATAACTGGCTCATTAATATGGGATCAGGAGCTAAAACAAAAAGAAACAATACTAGACTTATCTGGTTATGCATCTGGTGTATATCTTGTCCGTATTCAAAATTCAGGAAAACCGGTAACCAGATTTCTAATTAAAGAATGACATATCAATGATTGTCAATTCCTGGTTTCAGAATTACCTACCTCTTCTGCCGCCCCCTCCACCTCTATGAGCTCCTCTTGCAGGTGCTGACCGCTGGTATGACTGAACCCGTTGTTGCCCCCTATTACGGTTTTGGTAGGATTGGTTTACAGATTTAGGGACAGAACTATTACCTGATTTTTGCCAGGAGCCGCTGTTGCGTTGTTGCCAGTTACCCTGGTTCTGGCGGTAAATATTGCCATTGCGGTCAGAATACACATTATTCTGTCGGGTTGTGGGCTTAGGTCTCGCTGCATCGGAAGTCCCAGGTCTTACTGCTGTCGAAGGTTGTTGGGACGGTTGCGTAGCAGGTCTTACTGCTGTCGAAGGTTGTTGGGACGGTTGGGTAGCAGGTCTTACTGCTGTCGAAGGTTGTTGGGACGGTTGGGTAGCAGGTCTTACTGCTGTCGAAGGTTGTTGGGACGGTCGGGTAGCAGGTCTTACTGCTGTCGAAGGTTGTTGGGACGGTCGGGTAACTGGTCTGGCGGCATTAGCGGGTCTTTGAGCAGGACGGGTA
>QIEB01000552.1 GCA_003229495.1 Flammeovirgaceae bacterium | reverse complement strand
TTTCATTGATCCGGTACAAAGAAAAGATTTCATGGAGATTTTAAAAAGAAATATAGTAGCCATAACCGTTGCTTGTACCATATTTAGTTGTTCGCCACCCAATGAGCGTAGAAATGAGCGCGTGGATTATCCTGAACATCCCGATCAACCACCAGTAACCAGCGCCGCCACGGATCCTCTGGAAATAAAGCTTCAGCAAGCCGGACTGGTGAGTGTACAATCGCTGGATAGTTTGTGCCTGGTTGATCTTAAATATTCCAGTACTGACAATTTTGTGGGCGTAGATGTTTACGGTCCATTGGAAAAGTGCTACCTGCAGCCGGAGGTGGCTCAAATGCTATCGGCAGCACAGCAGCAGTTGACCTTTAGACAACCAGGTTACCGGCTGCTGATCTTTGACTGCGCCAGGCCTTTGAGCGTTCAGCAGATATTGTGGGACACTTTGCAAAAACCAGAAGAACTAAAACATTTGTATGTGGCAGATCCAAAAGAGGGATCCATTCACAACTACGGGTCGGCCATTGATCTATCCATCGTCAACGAAACCGGCACGGCACTGGATATGGGAACGGAATATGATTATTTTGGCGAATTGGCTTACCCCTCCAAAGAGGAAGAACTGTTTAATAATGGAGTACTAACCAAACATCAGTTAGAGAACAGGCATCTGTTAAGGGAAGTAATGACCGATGCAGGATTTACACCCATCAATACCGAATGGTGGCATTTCAATGCATATTCCAGGGAAAAAGCTGGGGAGCTGTTTGAGATAATTGAGTAATGAAGTAAAATCAATCTGGTCCCCAACTTTGAGCTCTTCATTCATAGCCAATCGAGCTCTTCCATTTATAATACTCTTCATGCACCTCTTCCGCCCCTTCAAACTCCATATACATCAAACGTGCTTGAAATGAATACTCCTTCCCCACTTCAAATACCGGGATGATCAATTGAAAGTCCCAGGCCGGGTTCTTATCACCACCTCCTGTAGGTGACTGCGAAAACCTGATGCCATTAGCCGGATTGAACATGAATGCCAAAACCATATTATGAAATCGGCCATAATAAAATGGCTCAAGATATTCGTAATTTGAAAAATGAGATGCCAGAGTAGCATTGAAATTTGTGGCAAAATAAACAGGAGTTTTATGCTGCTTTGAAAGGTGCGTGCTCTCTGAGCCATGTTCGTTGGAATAGGCTGAAACCCAGCCTATAGAATCCATATCAACTTTAGATCCCTGAAAATATATTTTTCTGTCAGAGGGGCCATGAATATAGCTGGCCCAAAAAAATCCTGCATAATTATGCTTGAAAAATGTGTCATCGAGTATAATTAACCGAAGTGTTACATCAATATAATGAGGTTCAACCAGCTGAAATTTAGTGAGGCTTTCCACAGCGGAAAAAGGTGTCGCAGATTGATACAACAATACTTCTGTGTCAGACAACTGGTACAACTCCATAGGGTGAACCCTCGGTTCAAACAGTTCCGTAAGGCTGTCACCCCCAAAAATATGTTCCAAATTGAAACCAGCATAGGCAGGAACGAAAATGGAAGAATCCTGTGCCGAATGATACAATTCGGCAATGCCATTGTATTTGGCCAGATGCTGGGCTCCGTATGAAGAGTTGTCTGCAAAAACCACATCCAGCTCTCCCCTATTAAGTCTCACTACTTTTTGTGCTTGAAGGTCAGTTGGTTTTAGGCTTCTTGAGAGTAATGACTTTTCCAGGTTATTACAGGATATCAGCATCGATAAGACTGGGATTACTAATATTGTCAATGAGGTTTTCATTCTATTTGATTATTTTGATCAAACCTGATACCAGCTGGTCACCCGAAAAAGTCAAGTACTAAGTGTGGGTCGAACGAAAAATAGGCTATCAGCCATTTTTGATAATATCAAAGGCCAGTTGAGTTCCCCTTATACGGGCAGCGATTTTTGCAAAGGCAGTAGTTCTGCTGGTGGCAATATCATCACCAAATGGAGAAAAGCCACAATCATCTGTAGTTCCTAATTGATTGATCGGTATGAATTCTGCTGCTGTTAATACTCTGTCTCGTACTGTTTCATCAGATTCTACATTTTCATCAATTACATCAATCACTCCGATGAATACACTTTGATTTGGACGCAAATGCTCACTAATCAATTTCAGGGATTTCTCGGGGTCTTTCTCACTTGCCATTTGCATATAAAAGTTACCAGCATTGAGTTGTAAAAATAAAGGAATCAGTTCCGCATAGTCAATGTCCGCGCTATGAGTAGAATCATGGTCGCCACCAGGACAAGTATGAAACCCTATTTGTTGACGTTCTGCCTCCGTAAAATGCGCAAGCACTCGATTATTCAAATCAATGAATTGTTTTAAAACCCCTTTGGTAGGGTCTAGTTTAATAGCCAGTCTGGCTTCCGTAAAATCAACCTGAACACAATGAGCCCCATTTTCAAAACAACTTCTGATATCAGCCACGGAGTGTTGTATTAGGTCCGCCATAAACTGTTCCTGAGGGTAGCCGTCGATTCCATCCTGAGGGTATAGCAAACTCATGGCAGATGCTGAAATAACCGCCTGCTTTATAGGTTTGTTGGCATATTTTTTTGCCCGGGTCAAGTATGAGCCTGCGTAAGTGGAATAATTAAATGGCCCCTTTGTTAAACGTGGCAACTGGCGAGAGTGACCATCTTCAAAAGGAATAACTACGCCATCACCCGCGAGATTTTCCAAGCCTTGTAACGGATAGGTGGCAAAACTGGGTTTTGTTTGTTCTCCATCACTAATTATTGGAGAACCTGTAGCCTCAAATTGAATAATTGTGTCTTTTACTGCCGCGTCAAAAAACGCACTCAACTTATCTTCTGTAATGTCACCTTGAGCATGAGACGCCATTGCTTGTTGCAATTCAGGTGAGCGGGGAACACTTCCAACTGGTTCTGTGGGAATTGATGTCAACTCTTTGTTTAAATTTTTCATGTGCTATAAATTTGATCAAATACTATATTTCTTTTATTCCCGAATTGAAATTTAACCCGGATTAATTATAAACCATTCCATCGGACGGGTTAGTTTGGTAAAATACCCCTCTATTTTCTTTTCTGGCCTGTGATTGTTGGACTACCAAATATGCCACCGTGATCATGTTCCGTAGTTCAATAAGCTGCGGCGAAATTTTGGTCCTTTTGTACAATGCTTCTGTTTCTTCATACAGAACTTTCAGGCGGCTGGCGGCTCTCGACAGTCGTTCTTTTGATCGAATGATACCCACATAATCACTCATCAAAACTTGTAACTCTCTCAGGTTGTGGGTGATCAGGATCAATTCTTTGGGTTGAACCGTCCCTTCTTCATTCCAGCTGGGAATATTTTTTGGTATGATGATTTTTTCTACCAATTCTACTGACTTGAGGTAACCGGCATGTGCGAAAACCAATGCTTCCAGCAAAGAATTAGAGGCGAGTCTGTTGGCCCCATGTAACCCGGTACATGCACACTCTCCAACGGCAAATAAATTTTCAACAGAAGTCTGTCCGGATTCATCTACTGTTATTCCACCACACAAGTAATGTGCCGCTGGAACCACTGGAATCATATCCTGTTTCAGGTCAATTCCAATTTCATTCACTTTTTGAAGAATATTTGGAAAATGTTTTTTAAAATCTTTCAGGTCTAAATGCCGGCAATCCAGAAATACACATTCGTCCCCACTTTTCTTCAATTCACTGTCAATGGCCCTCGATACTATATCTCTGGAAGCCAACTCCTTTCTTTGATCATATAAATGCATAAAAAGTGCACCGGATTTGTTCCTGAGCAATCCCCCAAAACCTCTGACTGCTTCAGAGATCAAGAATGAAGGACTAATATGGGGATGGTACAACGCTGTAGGATGAAACTGAATAAATTCCATATTGTCAATCAGTGCTTTGACCCGATAGGCCATGGCGATGCCATCACCAGTAGCAATGATTGGATTGGTGGTATTCTGATATATCTGTCCAACTCCTCCGGTAGCAATCAAAGTAATCCTGGCTGTAAAAGTCTCGATTTTTCCAGTCATTGCATTAAAAATGTATGCACCATAACACTGTGTCTGTTCTGAGAGATCATTAGGCCGTGGCTCAAGGTGATGCTGGGTGATGAGATCTACTGCAAAATGTTGGGACAAGACTTTTATATTAGGCGTATTATGAACCTGACTTAGCAGTGTTTTTTCAATCTCCAACCCAGTGATGTCCTTATGGTGCAGGATCCTGTTTTTTGAATGTCCTCCTTCCAAACCAAGATCATACTTACCGTTACTTTTCCTATCAAAATCAGCTCCCCATTGAACCAACTCCCTCAATCGCTTAGGGCCTTGGGTGACCACAGTCTTAACAATTTCAGGATTGCACAATCCATCTCCGGCCTTTAAGGTGTCTTGAATATGTTGTTCGTAGGAATCACTGGTCCGGTCTACCACCACGGCAATTCCACCCTGAGCATACTTAGTGTTAGATTCATTTTCGTCAGCTTTGGTGACAATAGCAACCTTTGCCTGGGGATAGTGATGGGCTACTTTTAAAGCGTATGTCAGTCCGGCAACTCCGGAACCAATAACCAGAAAATCATATCCAAACATGGTATTCTAATTTGATAATTCCAGCATACGTTGAATAGGGACTATAGCTTTTGCCCTGATCTTTTCAGATACATCCACTTCCGGCGTCTCATTCTTAAGACACCAATAAAGCTTTTCAAGGGTATTCATTTTCATATACCCACATTCACTGCATGCACAGGTATTATCTTCCTTAGCAGGGGCTGGGATAAACGTTTTGTGCGGTACTTCTTTTTGCATCTGGTGTAAAATGCCTGCCTCAGTTGCTACAATGAACTTGGTGGCCGGGTTCGTTTTTACATGATTGATCATGCCGGAAGTAGATCCAATATATGACGCTACCGTAAGAATTTGTGGGGTAGATTCAGGGTGTGCGATAAATTTTGCTTCCGGATGTTTATCGTGTAATGCCAATATCTTGTCTATAGCAAAAGCTTCATGTACCAGACAGGCCCCATCCCATAAGATCATGTCACGACCAGTTTTTTCTATTAAATACTTACCCAGGTTCTTATCGGGAGCGAAGATGATCGGTTGGTCTTTGGGTACAGATTCAATGATTTTTTCCGCATTTGATGAAGTGCAAACTATGTCGCTCATGGTCTTTATCTCCGCAGAACAGTTGATATAGCTGATTACCACGTGATCAGGGCGGCTGTCTATGAATTTTCTAAACTTATCTGGAGGGCAGGAATCAGCTAATGAACAGCCTGCATTTAGGTCCGGGATAACCACTTTCTTAGTGGGATTGATAATTTTAGCAGTTTCTGCCATGAAGTGGACCCCGGCAAAAACAATCAGATCGGCTTGTGTACTGGCTGCTTGCTGTGATAAGGCCAGGCTATCTCCAACAAAATCAGAAATTTCCTGAATAGCTGGTTCTTGATAGTAATGCGCCAGTAATACCGCATTTTTTGATTCTTTTAGCTTACGGATGTCATCAAATAATTCAGACTCCGTCAAGGTTGTCCTTACTTCAATGAATTCGTTTATTGAATTAGTCATTTTTCAAAGTTCTTTAGCAAGTTTGGCAAAACCTATGCCTCAGCAAAAATAGTTTACTCATCTTATATGTCGTCAGATGACGGTACCAATTGAGCT
>QIEB01000465.1 GCA_003229495.1 Flammeovirgaceae bacterium | reverse complement strand
GTGTACGCCTGCATTGCCATGTAACGACCTTGCCATGTCCCCGAGTACATATGCCTTACCACGGAGTGTCCTTGCCATGTCCTTCATACGTGCCTGGTCCTGTTGGAACCGTTCCTGATCCAGACCAAATCGATCGTGGAGGTTTTCAAATCTTTCTATATGTTTATGGATAGTTCGTGGGCCCATGTTCCATAAAACCCCATCCCGATGTTTGAACATTTCAAAATCCTGCTCCCTCAATGCTTGATCCAATGCTCTTTCTGATTGTTGTAATGCCCGCTCAACCGACCTCTCTGCCTGCCTGATTTGATTTTTTGCCATTTCCCACTCTTCGTCCGTCAAATCATTAGGGCGATCTGCATCCAGAGACTTCCTTAACTGCTCGCGGGCTTTTTCGAGGGCCATGGCCTGCTCCACTTTTGCCTGCTCCAATACCTCACGTTGCTTTTCCAGTGCTTCCCGGATACGCTCTCTGGTAGTATCGTCTAACTGCAAGTGAAGGTCCTTTATGATTATTTTGATTTGATCCATGTCCACTAATTCATCCATGTCCATGAATAAATCCGGCATTTCAATCTGAGACAAAGCGGTCAGTTCCTCCATATCGGGAAGAAATATTTTAAAATTTTCGGGAATTTCAAAATCAGCTATCTCCACCTCAATTTCCGGTGCCATAGCAAAGTCTCTGTCTATATCTATGTCCATGTCAATCTCATCCTCAACATCCATTGGTGCAAGCATGGGGGACGACTGGTCCAATGGTGGAAGCATTGGAGGTAGTTCCTCTTCAATTTCAATGTTTGGAGGAACAGTATCGGCTTTCTGGTTAAATTGAAGGGCTGAAGTGTTTAAACTGGAATAGAAAACACCCTTATGCTGCACCGGCATCCATTGGGCCTGTACTCGATGTGAGTACCAGGTAAGGCAGATAACGGTTAATAGAAGTACCGCTGCTGGCACTAACTTTTCCTTGATGGTTCTGGTGCCAATTTGGGGATAAACCAATCTTTTAATACGCATAAGCAACTCGTTTTTAGTTTTAAACAATCCCATTCCTAAGGCCGGTGCCTTGAGTGACCAGGCACCAAGATTACTTAGCGCACTGGCATAAACCATTTGATTTCCACAGCACTTCACGGCAATATCATCACAGCAATGTTCTCGTTGCTTGCGAATTGTTTGTGATATCCACCACACCGCCGGATTAAAAAACCACAAAGACTCTACTACTGTTTGTGCAATATTTATCAGGTAGTCCAATCTCTTAATATGTGCCAGTTCGTGTGCAAGAATAGCTTCTACTTCATGGGTTTGTAACCCCGTTATCATGCCAATGGGAAGCAATACAAACGGCTTTAAATAACCAATCACCATAGGGATCTCCGCCAGTTTAGATTCTACTATTTTAATAGATGTCCTGATGCCCAGTCTTTGTGACAATTCCTCAACCTTCTTTTGCCAGATTAGCGGTACGGGTTGTGTCCCCAAGCTCTTTAATTTTCGAAGGTAGATCATACTGCCTTGAAGACGAATAAGGAAAAATACTACGCCTACTAGCCATGCTACTACCAGAGAAGGTATATAGGGCTGCAAGCGCTCCATCAGTTGATTTATAAGACTTTTGGCCATAGGAATACTGTATAATTCATAAAGCTGAATTCCTGAAATATCCCGCGAACTATCTATAGCCCCTCCAGTAGTTATTGAGGCCCCATCTAATAATGTAACCAGTTGTTGATTTAGGGTATAGCCACCCCAAAAGATAAGTGTACACAAAGCAGTGACTGACAACCAATATTTGAGTTCAACATTTTTTCTGGGAATTGCCTGTAGCAGCACCATCAATATTAAGGCAATAATTGCTCCCTGCCACAAAGAATGGATTAAGGTGCTGCCAATTCCCTGAATTAACAGGTCTGAAAAATACATCGTCGAATTCATTTTTTGCCTCCTTCCAATTGATCTATAAATACCCTGATTTCATTTAATTCTGCTGCGGTTGACTTCTTATTGCCCAAGGCCTGCATCACTAATTTCATGGCCGAACCCCCAAAAGCCGAAGTCATTAGTTTGTCAATTAGCTGCTGCTGGGTTTTTTGTTGACTGATGGCGGCTCTATATATATGAGTTTTACCACTAGTGTCTCTCCTCAATAATTTTTTATCGGCCATAATTTGCATAATCTTTAAGGTTGTGGTATACCCTACTCTCTTCTGTTTGGACAGTAAATCGTTTACAAATCTTACGGTGCAGCGTCCATGCTCCCATATTACCTGTAAAATTTCGAGCTCTGCTTCGGTAGGCTTCGGTATCTTCATTTAGTGCAATAGTTAATTGATGTCAGGGTTAAATACATACGAAGTTCTTCGTACTATAAAATATATGTACGAAGATCTTCGTAAAATGTTTTATATTTTTGTAAAAGACCTAATAAAACACCTACAAATATACCCATGGCAAGTATTACCCGGGAAGACTGAGAAAAAATATGAATATCTTTTAATTTTATTGAATTCTTGATATAATATCCAGCTTATGTTTTCGTAATATTGTACGGAAACAAGAGTGTATATGAAATGTCTAAGTCTCGCATTGCTTTTATACCTAGGTATTCAAGTACATTTGAGCGCCCAGCATGCCCCGGATACTGACAAAAAAGTTTACACTACCTCCAAAGTAAAAGACCTCCCTCCTTCCATTGACGCCATTCTTGATGATGAAGCCTGGGATCAGGTTGAGTGGGCGGATGACTTCAGTCAATATAAACCTGATAATGGGGCCGCACCTACCGAACCAACAGCTTTCAAGATCCTCTATGATGACAAGAATCTATATGTGGCCTTTAAGTGCTACGATAGTGAGCCTGATAAGATTGAACGTAGAATGACCCGCCGGGATGGTTTTGAAGGTGACCGAGTCACCATAAGCATTGACAGTTATTATGATCATTTAAGCGCATTTTCATTTACTCTAAGTGCTTCCGGGGTGATTAGCGATGCCGCTGTAACCAACAACGGAAGTAACTGGGACAGAAATTGGGATCCCATTTGGTATGCAAAAACCGCTATGTACAAAGACGGATGGGTTGGTGAAGCCCGTATTCCACTGAGTCAACTACGGTTCTCCAAAAGAGAGAAGCACATATGGGGACTTCAGGTACAGCGACGTCTGTTCAGAATGGAAGAACGATCTACCTGGCAGTATGCACCAAATGATGCTCCGGGATGGGTCCATCTTTTTGGTGAACTTCGAGGAATTAAAGGTATTAAGCGTCAAAAACAGGTTGAAGTTACTCCTTACCTGCTTGCCCAGATGGAGCGTTACCCAGCCCAGGAAGGGAACCCTTTTGCTAGCGGAAAAGATGGAAAGGTCACTGTGGGAATGGACGGAAAAGTTGCTGTTACCAGTGATCTCACCCTGGACTTTACCATTAACCCTGATTTCGGACAGGTGGAAGCCGACCCCTCTCAGGTGAATCTATCTGCTTTCGAATTATTTTATCGGGAGCGCCGCCCATTTTTTATAGAAGGCAGAAATATATTGGATTTCCCGTTGGCTTCAGGAGATATCCTTTTTCATTCCCGAAGAATAGGAAGGCCCCCTCAATTCCGTCCATCTCTGGAAGAGGATGAATATATGGACCGGCCTGATCGAGCTACTATTTTGGGAGCACTAAAACTTACAGGGCGTACTAAAAAAGGTCTGTCCATAGGTGTGCTGGAATCTGTCACCAAAAAAGAAGTTGCCCAAATTGACCAAAACGGCGATCGCAGGGAAGAAACGGTGGAGCCTCTAACTAATTATTTTGTCAGTCGAGTGCAACAAGATCTTAACAATGGCAATAGCCAGATTGGCGCCATGTTTACCGCTACCAATAGAAATCTCAACGACCCTTCGCTTGAATTTCTACATCAGTCAGCATATACCGGAGGAGTTGATTTTAAACACAGTTGGAAAAATCGCACCTATTTTATCGAAGGAAACGTTGCGGTGAGTACCGTAAATGGCAGCCCGAAATCCATTCTCCGATCGCAAACATCTAGCGAGCGTTACTTTCAAAGACCGGATGCCGATCACCTTGATATTGATTCCACCAGAACTTCTCTAACCGGCAGCGGTGGAAAGTTTAAGTTTGGCAAAAGAGGCAATGGAAACATCCGGTTTGAAACCGGCGCTTCCTGGAAGTCACCGGAACTTGCTGTAAACGATATTGGGTTTATGCGAAATACCGATTTGATCAGGCAATGGTTCTGGATGGAGTATAATTTATTGGAACCTACCAAGACCTTCAGACACTTCCGGGTAAACCTTTATCAAAATACTGATTGGGACTTTGGAGGTGAAAATATTAGAAATGGGATTAATATCAGTACCTATGCTGATTTGAAAAATTACTGGGGTTTACGGATGGGCACTTCCCTCCGAAATACATCTATGTCAAGATCTGCTTTACGAGGCGGCCCCGCTTTGTTACTCCCAGGATCTACCTATGTTTGGTTTAGGGTTAGCTCGGATGAGCGAAAAAAACTTCGGTTCAGCGCAAATCCCTGGGTATCATCCGGTAATCAGAGGTACTCAAATGGTTATGGATGGTCAATGAGTTTCAACTACCAACCCATCAATGCACTTAGTATCTCTGTATCCCCGCGATATAATCGGAGAACATGGGAGCAGCAATATGTAGCCACTAAAAGTTTTGGTAGCAAATCCCGGTATATCAATGCATCGATTGAACAAAATACCGCAAGTGTTTCCCTTCGCCTTAATTACAGTTTTCGACCCAATCTTTCATTACAATACTATGGGCAACCCTATGTGTCCAACGGGGACTACAGTGAATTTAAAAGAATAACCGACCCAAGTAACTCAATTTACGAAGATCGCTTCCAAAATTTCACGGAAGAAGAATTGACTATAGATGACCCATCTGGTGACTATCTGGTGGATGAAAATCTGGACGGTACAGTGGACTACTCGTTTACTGATCCAAGCTTTGATTTCTTACAGTTCCGTTCAAACCTGGTGATGCGGTGGGAATATAAACCAGGCTCAGCTTTTTTCCTGGTATGGAACAAAGAACGTACCGAGAATCCTAACCTGGATCGATTTACTTTCTCTCAAACCGTAGACAACTTCCTCGACCCTGTTTCACAAGCCAGCAATATTTTTCTATTGAAATTCACTCACAGGTTTGTACTTTAGGCCAATAAAACTTAACCGAGTGTTTCAGGCAGAAATAATAGACAAAGTAAGCAAGTTACAATCCACAGGAAATTCCATCTACCGCTCCGGGTTGTTCCCATCACAAAGGGTATATCCTCTGCTCCCCTGCCAACGTGAAGACAACAACATTTTCTTCAGCGCCCTGATCGCCTTTACCTTACAGCAAATTCAACATCGCCTTTCTGCCAATCTACAAAGCGAAGTGGATAAAATTATTGAGGCAATACGCCCTAATTACTCATATTTTAAAAGTAATAAGGGTACCTACAATTTTTGGGAAGCAAAAGGTGCCACTAATTTTCCTAATGGATGGATACTTCATAAATTAAACTGGCTGGCAATCCCTGATGATACAGATGACAGTTCTCTGATCATGCTAACCAGTGGACCATCCAAAGACCAGCTTTTGTGGTATAAAAATAAACTGGAAAATCATTACCTGCCAAATTCCAAGGTGTCGCCGCTGACTCCACCTGCCTATCAGGAGT
>QIEB01000246.1 GCA_003229495.1 Flammeovirgaceae bacterium | reverse complement strand
AAAAATCCACCGAAGGCCCATGAGGCTAAATATCTTCTGGATATTCTTGATCATCAACCTGTCATAAACTCTTTACAGTTATCATTGTTTGAATGGATGGCTTCCTACTATATGTGCGCGGAAGGTCAGGTTTTACAAGTTGCCTTACCCAGTGGACTAAAGCTCAGCAGTCAATCAAGAATACAGATCCATCCGGAATACCATCAGGAATTTAACCCCTATCCTTTAGACGATCAAGAATTGGTGCTGCTGCGGGTACTTCAAAAAGATGGCACCCTTGATTATTCTGCCATAGCCGACATTCTTGGGTCCAAGAATGTGCACAAAATAATAAAATCATTGTTGGCAAAAAATGCCATAATTCTCTTTGAAGAGGTAAAAGAAAAATATCAACCCAAAAAAGAACGACGGGTTCGCTTAACTGATTTATACATCTCCCCGGGGGCATTGGAAGCCCAATTTGAAAAGCTTCATAAAAAGCCCAAACAGACAGAAGTACTATTAAAATTCTTACAACAGGTTCCTGTACACAAGGAAAAGGACATTAATCAGCACGGGCTCAGTAAGACCAGGCTATTATCAGGTGAGATTTCCCTCTCCAGTCTTAAAACACTAATAAAAAATGGTGTTCTGGAAGAATTTGAAGTAGTAGTAAGTCGATTTCCAGCTCTGGACACTCAAACAGTGCCTGAGCATGAAATTGTACTTACAGACCCGCAATCTCAGGCCAGGGATGCTATTCTTGACAGTTTTGAACAAAAACAAACGGTGCTATTCCATGGGATCACCGGTAGCGGAAAGACTGAAATATACATCGACCTTATAAACAAGGTTTTGAAAAGCGGGTCTCAGGTACTCTATCTATTACCAGAAATTGCCCTAACCACGCAAATCGTCCGGAGGTTGCAAAAGATTTTCGGGAATTCCATGGGCATATATCACAGCCGGTTTTCAGACAATGAAAGAGTTGAAGTTTGGCGAGGTATATTGGAGGGAAAATACTCTTTTATAGTAGGAGTACGTTCTGCAATCTTTTTACCTTTTGATAATCTGGGTTTAATAATTGTTGATGAGGAACATGAACTCTCCTACAAACAGTTTGATCCGGCCCCTCGTTATCATGCCCGGGACGTAGCTTTGGTGCTGGCAAGACTGCATCATTCCAAAACACTATTAGGATCGGCAACTCCCTCTATGGAATCCTATTACCACGCCCGACAGGGAAAGTACTCACTGGTCAATCTGGATGAACGATACAAGAAAGTAGCTTTACCCGTTTATAGATTAATTGATACCCGCAAAGAAAATCTCAAGAAACAAATGAAAGGAGTGTTTTCTACTGAAATGGTGACGACACTGGAATTAATTCTCCAAACAGGGCAGCAAGCAATAATCTTTCAAAACCGGCGGGGGTATGCACCATATTTACAATGTCAGGTCTGTGCCCATATACCGCAATGTCCCAATTGTGCGGTGACTCTTACCTACCATTTACACTATAACCAACTACGTTGTCATTATTGCGGGTATAAACAAAAAATGACAGATGTTTGTTCACAATGCGAATCAAACGACTTGAATTTGGTTGGGTTTGGTACGGAAAAAATTGAAGAGGACTTAAAGCGTATTTTTCCTGAAGCCAAGATCCAACGCATGGACCTTGACACCACCCGACGCAAGTATAGCTACCAGCAAATAATTGATCAATTTGAACGGGGAAATATTGACATACTTATAGGCACCCAGATGGTGTCTAAGGGGTTGGATTTCGACAAGGTGGATTTGGTTGGGGTGTTGGATATGGACCGGGCCATGCATTTTCCGGATTTCAGATCCCATGAAAGGGCTTTTCAGTTGATCACTCAGGTAGGTGGACGGGCAGGAAGACGTTCGGGTAAAGGCCAGGTTTTAGTTCAGACGAGCAACGTCCAGCATCAGCTATTAAAGCTCATCTGCGATCATAATTATCTGCAATTTTATCAAGGTGAAATTCAGGAACGATCAAAATACCTCTATCCACCATTTGTAAGATTAATTCGCTTAACCGTGAAAAGCCCCCATCAGGAACTAGGATTCCGAGCATCTCAGGAGCTGGCCAAACGTCTGATCCTGGGATTAGGTAAATCCCAGGTATTGGGACCTCAGGAACCGGTGATTTCTAAACTCAGGAATTTATTCCTGATGGAGTTGTACATTAAGCTTGAAAAAAGCGTGGGAACCATGGAAAAGATCAAACAACATCTCTCCAATGAGATAAACGAATTGACTTCAAATACTGCATTCCGGTCAGTACGAATAATACCTGATGTAGATCCCTACTAGACATCCCATTCATTATTTAAAAAACTTATAGCATGATGGGCGGTTAAATCATATTGACAGGGAACAATAGAAACGTAGTTATTGGCAATTGCCCATTCATCGTTGTCCTCTCCTTTATCAAAATTCACAAAGTTCCCCGCCATCCAAAAATACTTCCGTCCCGTAGGGTCTCTGCGCTCCTCAAACTGCTCCTCCCATTTAGCTCTCGCCTGCCTGCAAACTTTCATGCCCTTTACTTTTTCATTGCGCCTGGGTGGAATATTGACATTGAGTGCAACTCCGCGGGGTAGTCCTCTATTGAGAACTTCGGCCGCAATCTTTTTGACAAACTCGTCTACGTGTGAAAAGTCTGCCTCTGAAGAGTAATCACACAAAGAGAAACCTACCGCAGGCAGACCTTCAATTGCACCTTCAATGGCGGCTGACATAGTACCACTATACAATACGCTTATCGATGTATTGCTGCCATGATTGATCCCGCTTACTACCAGGTCTGGTTTGCGATTTTTTAATAAATGGTGCTTGGCCAACTTAACACAATCAGCTGGAGTTCCGGAACATTTATAGGCTGGTACCGATCCAAAAATGTCCGTTTTGTCCAACCTAAGGGTATTGCCAACAGTAATCGCATGCCCCATACCGGACTGAGGACTATCAGGGGCAACTACAATTACTTCTCCCATTTCGGTCATCAATTCAACCAAAATACGGATTCCGCGGCTGGAAATGCCATCGTCATTGCTTACCAGAATTAAAGGTTTTGACACAGTTTAGTATTTAGGTATCCCAAAGGGAATTGTAATAGACGGTTATTCGCTCTAGATCACGCCGGCGATCTACCCTCAGATTATTCTCATTAATGAATTTACGTACCTCCGAGGCTTTCTTTTGCATCAGTTGTAACAGGCTTTTTTTCTTAAGGTTGTAACGTCGAATGTCACCTTTTTCGTTAAAGAAATAGTATTCGTATACCAGTTTGTAACGACTATAATAATTACTTCTACCATAGTAGTAACTGTATTGAGGAATGGTCTCGGTGGCAATGTCCTCTCTGGCCAACAAACTTAAGGGCCTGCCTTCATGCAGGACCTCAAATAAAATGGGTGTTTTATATCCGGGGCTGACGGTATAGGGCAGTGCGTAAAACCGCCGGTAGCTGTCTATCGACTCGTCGAATATTTCAAAATAAAGGATCTTTTTGGAGGAAAAGGTATGGATAACGTTATCCATATTTACCTGTACTATGTCGGTTTCAAGATCATATTTTACTTTACCTTTATGAACCTCTTTGGTAATCAGCACAACTTTTCCTTTATGCCACACTTCTGATGGAAAATTTTGGGCGGTGGCTTGAAAGGTTAACCATACAATTACCAGTAAAACCCAGATTCTCATGGCTATTGGTTTTTTCTCAAAATGGTGTGGCCCAATTTGTCTCGTTTAGTTTTTAAATAATTTTCATTGTGCCGGTTAGGAGATATTTCAATGGGCACGGTCTCCTCAATGGTCAGACCGTAACCGATCAGTCCAGCTCTTTTCTTAGGATTGTTTGACAGTAATTTCATTCTCCTCACTCCCAAGTCCCTTAGTATCTGAGCACCCACTCCATAATCTCGTTGGTCCTTCTTAAATCCCAGATGGAGATTAGCCTGGACAGTATCCATACCGTCTTCCTGTAATTGGTAAGCTTTCAACTTATTTAATAAACCAATTCCCCTACCCTCTTGGTTCATATACAACACAACTCCTTTTCCTGCAGCCTCCACCATTGCCATGGCCCTATGCAACTGTCCTCCACAATCACATCTACAGGATCCGAATATGTCACCTGTAACACAGGAACTGTGGACACGAACCAGGATTAGCTCATCTTCTTCCCAGGTCCCTTTAGTCAATGCCAGATGTGAATCGCCGGTGTTGGTTTGAGTATAAGCAATCAGCTGAAAGTCTCCGTGATCGGTTGGAAGGTTTACTTTTACTTCTCTTTGGATCAGGCTTTCTTTTTTCAGTCGATAGTTAATCAGGTCTTTGATAGATATCATTTTTAAACCAAATCGCTCCGCCACTTTTTTTAGATCTGGCAGCCGGGCCATCTCCCCATTTTCTTTCATTATCTCCACCAGCACCCCTGAAGCATGCAAGCCTGCCAATTGAGCCAGGTCTATGGAAGCTTCGGTGTGACCTGCTCTTCGCAAAACTCCTCCCTGTTCGGCTCGTAAAGGGAAAATATGCCCGGGCCGGGAAAGATCATCCGGTCTGGTTTCCTTATTCACCAAGGCCTGAATGGTCCTGGCTCTATCGCTGGCGGAAATTCCTGTGGTATTGCCCTGTCCATTCAAATCCACGGAAACCGTGAAGGCGGTTTTTAGTGGATCAGTGTTTCGGCCTACCATCAGCTCAAGCCCCAGCTGTTCACAACGCTCTTCTTTCAACGGGGTACAAATCAGCCCCTTTCCATGGGTAGCCATGAAATTAATTATTTCCGGAGTGACCTTCTCGGCGGCACAAATGAAATCCCCTTCGTTCTCCCTGGCCTCATCATCTACCACAATAATGATATTGCCTGCTCGAATTGATTCAATGGCACTTTCAATGGAATCCAATGTTGTTAAATGCTCACTCATATTAATTTTTTATATCCATTTACTTAAAAATACCCTATTTTGGCCCCAAATGGTATGGTATTGGCCAAAATTTGATGCTAGTCCGAAACGATAATACCCAAGCGTTTGGCTAGCTCATTACGGGATTTCTTTAAGGCTACATCCACCTGAAGCAGTTTTAGTTGTTCATCCTGTCCAGCCATCCGTAGTTCTTCCCGGTTTTCTGTAATCAACTTTTTTATTACCCGATACTTAAGCCTCAACAGGTTGCTGTAGGCTACATCTTGTAATATATCCTCCTCCGTAGGTACATATATGTGAAACTTGTCCATCCACAGGTTACTTATCTCATATCGTTCTGTTAGTAGATCGATCATTTCCGTCTTGACCTCTCCGGAAACCTGTTCCATCATGCGCTTTGTGTCCAGAATCCCATGATGGTCCCATTCAGCTTTTATTAAAGCCAGTATTTCCTGGTAAGCAGCGGTTTTAAACTCTACCTCTTCCAGTTCACTAAAGAAATATTGATGTAGACTGGTTCCTCCTTCCAATTTGCGATCCCCATAATTTAGCAGTAACCGTATACTCTCCTTTTCCTGTCTGGCAATAGCGTCTGGAAGCCCGGCTACGGGGGATCTTTCCTCAAGAATGAGGTCGGTTATGGGAGGTGGCGGGGCTGCTTTAGCGCCAGCGGACAACCGAAGCAGTATTTTGTTAAGCTCACTGATAAGCAGAAACTCGTCTACCTCCAACAGGTTGCTGCACTGCTTAATATATATCGCACGTTGAAGAGCAT
>QIEB01000085.1 GCA_003229495.1 Flammeovirgaceae bacterium | reverse complement strand
ACTCAATATGCCCAGGTGGCGGAACTGGTAGACGCGTTGGTCTCAAACACCAATGTCTTCACGGACGTGCCGGTTCGATTCCGGCCCTGGGTACAAATTAAGTGTGAGTGTGAGGGCGAGTTGGGAGTGTGAGGACGGGTTGTGAGTCAACGAAACCACTCATTTTTTGGATTGTTGAAATGTTCTTTTCAGGTTTTAGGACTTTACAATTCATTAGACCGTTAAAATCCTACTTCGTCGCGAGGTTTCACTTTTTCATGAAATAAATATTCGGTATATACTTGATTTATTGACACTTATGATATTCCCTGAAATTTAAGAAATCTGCTTTGTGTTTGTATGTAAAAAACAAGAAAACAATCAGATACTGACACCTTATAAAATGTAACAATGACTAATAGTTTTGACCGGCCGCTTTGGGGTCCAAAGGGGACGGTGGGAAAAGATCAATTTACGGCGGTTTACATCCCATTTGGTTGTAAAAACGAGTTTTAAGGCGTTTCCTTCTCGGTCTATATTGTTTTTCTCATTAGAACATGTTTCACAACAATGCCCGGCACAAGCCATCATTAATAAAATCTTCCATAAATTCAGATCACCGCTCCCATGGAAAATCCATAGTAGGTTGGTTGACATATCTTTTCATTTCAATTTCCAGCGTGGTACCTGCACCGGGTGCAAGCATGATTGTGAACGTTGGATCATCAATAGCCACACGCTTATCTGTCTCAGTAATTGCCACCAACTGATGTTCCCCATAAGCTCCCCCCTGCACAACTAAAGTGCGTGACTCAAGGGGGTTCAGGTTTACCATACTTACTCTTACACTTTTATCGGTCATCCGGTCTACCAAAACAGCAACGTCTTCGGGCACTCCGGCACGGCGTTTTTCCGGGTCAAAATAACGAAGGCGGGTATGAAAGGGAGGGGAACGGCGTGCATGAGCCGGTTCGTAAAAACCTCCTCCCATCAACCGGATCAGTGAAGTAATACTGGCAGGGTTGATATGCATGGGGTCATCCACCAGCCGCATATCAGGGGAGGTATGATCTTCCCTGAGCAATTGCATGCGCTTTCTCACATCTGCCAAATCGGCCCGCATGGCATTGATCGCATAATCCGGATTCGATCCTTCATGGTATTCCAGCCAGGGGTTGGATTGAATGTGTTCACGGTCTTCCGCCTGCATAGACAGATAATATATCTGGAGCATGTTTTCGTTTTCGGGATTGTAGGGCCGGTAGCTGTACCAACCATCCTCTTCCGTATACCCTTCCCTGCTCCATTCCGGATTGCCGTACATCAGCGGTGTGTGGTATTCTCCCTCAATCATTTTACCTGCATTGTAAATCACATCATGCTGTTTCCTCCAGGCATCAAGGTATTTGTCATCGCCGGTAAGCAGATAGGCATTCATAAAACCCACAAAACCCCAGCGGGTACGTGGCCTATCGGAAAGCCCTTGGGCAGGAGGGCTTTGTTGTTCTACCGTAAAACTCCACCCATAGGCACCCCCATACCATTTCCCTTCGGTAGCCCCTCCGATAGTGCCATCCAATCCGATATTGCTTGGGATCACCCAATCATTGGCCTCCATCCTGTCGTACCATGCATTCACATACTCCAGCATCCATGTACGATATTTTACTTCCCCTGTAAGGATGTAAGCGTTCAAAGCCAGGGTGGTAGATATCAAATTTAGGGGAACGTCTCCCTCGGTATCATGGTAATCCTTAAAGTGAAAAAGAAATTCTTCATAATTTTCCTCTCCATGTCCGGCCGCATAACGGTTCCTGACTTCAGAGGGATCGCCGGTCCAGTCAACACTGGTGGTTTCGCGCATCAGTGGGCCGCGACTGCCGTTGTACATGCTGCGAATGATTTTATGTTCGGGATCATAATTCAATGCGCCGGGTTCTTCGTTCATATAAAATCCAGCAAAACGCCGCACCCTGTGCCTGAATTTTACATCGTACGGATCTCCCAATCCCATCATGTTAAACACCATCAATCCCTCAGAAATGTGCATCCAATCGGCCCGGGTGGGAAATTCTTTGAAATACATTCCATTGATGGCATAGGGCACATGGGTCGGCCGTCCCGTAACCGTTTTGGGAGGAATTGACATTTGCCGCACATGGCCTTCATACACCATCTTATACATGGTCATAATTTTGTCAGCCCCTCCCAGTGCATACAATTGCGGCCACCGATTCACGTTCTCAATGGCATCGTCAGGACCATCATTGGCTCCCCAGCGTAAGTCTGTTAAAATATAGCCTTGTTCGTCAAAGTAACGCTTAAAATAACGTTCACAGGCTACGGAAGCGGATCGCAATAACTCCCGCTGCAACAATGCCCACTCCGGTGTATTATGCGACTCAGTTACAATGATTTCCGGATCAAAGGAAGAGGAAGGCCCGTATTGCCCCCAATGGGTGGGCGTTTCCGGAGCCTTCACCCGGATGTTGGGCTGCTGAGCTTGCACAGCAACCGGAATGATTAACCATGCGCATACACCAACCCATACTTTCTTTTTTATGGTATTTACCTTTAAACTGACCATTATCTATTTCATTTAAAATCCTTGATTTCAGATCAATCCAATTCTGAAAACCGGTAATCAGGGATAAATTCTCCGGGATAATGCTGTTTCATTCGTGTGTTACCCAATACCAACCAGAGGATATCCCGGGCCGTGGCCCTGTTTACGTTTGTTTTTTCAGCCAGCGCATCAATATCCGGAAATTCACCTGCATCAATGGCAGGCATGATCAGCCCGATCAGGTTTTCGATAACGGGGATAGGCGTAGGGGTCAGTTTTACATCTACCACTTCCCTTCCGTTCACCGGCACTTCAACGCGGTTCTGGCCTATGTATAAAAATAGTAAGGTGTCATTGGCAGAGGACACTTCAATGACATACCTGCCCATACGATCTGTTTTGGCCACCTTGCCTGTGCCTTTTGCCACAATGTTCACCGCAGCTTTGGGGGGGATCCAATCATCTACTTTGGTCAGTGCAACATCCTCCCAACAGGGAACCTGCTGAAAACAATCATTCATTGTTGGATTGTACAAAACTTTCCCCCTCACTCTGAATGATTGGCTTTGTCCCTCAGTGGCAAAAAAAAGTACGATAAGCAAAATGCCTACTATCTGTTTATTTAACATGGAAAGTTTTTTTAAGAGCTTGTTTAAATTTCATCGGCAAATGCGCTAATTCATAGAGAAATTCCCGAATCCTTATGAAGTCAATATACATATTTCCGGTTTATATTGGGATCAGAGTATAATCCCGGTCGCCAGTCAATTCTAGCAACTATATGATATTCAATATTTTTTTTTGGTTTATTCCTGAAACTAATCTTAAACTTTTAGGAACTGGTTGTCAAGGTCGGACATAGTTTGGCCTACGGCTCGGATGTCGGCTCGTCTTGGTCTTTACTGCCAAAATTATAATAATATCGAATGACCGCTTTTGGCCGTTAGCAGTCATTCAGCAATCACTGATTATCATCAAGGTAAATGCACCTTCGTAGTATTTTTTGTAACTTATTCTCATGCCAGCTCAATCCCGCCAACTTGCTGCCATTATTTTCACTGATATCGTAAGATATACGGCGGTAATGGGTGAGAAAATATGTAATAACGTCATATTTCTGGTTAACGGGCTGCCCACGGAAAGATCTATAATACAAAATGTGTGTGATCTGGACTGGACATCCAATTAATTTAGCATAATAATAGCCCACAATGTTCCTTTAATGTTGATAATTATGATCAAGTTACTCATCACAGTATCACTTAGTTTTGGCATATTTCAGATAAGCCCCGGACAAGACCTTGAAGAAAAGGTACGGTTTCTAACAGAAAATACTGGAACTGTTCAAGGTAAAAAAAAGGTATACGCTCAGGAGTTTTCCCAAAACACAGAGCACCAATATGTGGTATCGGTAAAGATTACTGACAAAAGCAGCGGGGATGAAATTATCAAGACGGTAAATACCCAAGATCTAAACCCCTCCCGGGTATTGTTCGAACCTAAGAAGGACATGGTTCATATTATTGGCCAGGTAAAGGGGGACAAAAGGCTTGTCAAGATGGTTAAGGATGGGCAAATCCAAAACTACGAGAATAAAATTGTCTTCTATGCCGCAGATATCGAGGAGGCTCGAGCATTAACTGATGCATTGGAAAGTTTAGTTGAAATGGCAGATAAAAAAAACGAAGATGAAAAATCGTCCGGATTAAATAAGCAAGAATTACTAGAATACTTTGAAGAGGCAACAGGCAATGTAGTTATCAATGATGAAAATTATCAACAAAAATTCACCATTGAGGAAGATAACTCAAATATAATAGGTGTGGAGATTGAAAATGTAACTAAAGGGACAAAAGAAGAATTTCAAGTCAATGCTGCAGATCTCTATCTCAACAGAATTGATTTTGACACCAAGCGCAATCAGGTATTAGTGTTTTTCAAAACTAAAGCTGATGGCAGGCTGATATCTTACGTTAAGGATGGAGAGATTGGGAGATACGTTAATGGGTTTGAAATTTTCATGCAGTCGATTGAAGATGCCCGAACTTACACTTCGCGACTAAAGGAGTTTGTCCAAATTTCAGAAAGTGAAGAAAGGACTGATTTCACTGGATTTTCTCTTGATCAATGCAAAGACTTTTTAACTCAACACATCGGAAAAGTAGTTATAAACCAAGATGCATACGAGCAGAGTTTTACAATTGATCCGGAAAACTCGTTAATTTTTCAAATTAAATCCCGGGACATTTCCAAAGGGGAGGACCTTACCTATGCGGTCAATACCGCTTACCTGCATAAAGGACGAACGCAATTTGATACGAAAAGGAATGCCGTATTAATTGAGCTTCGTACAGACAACGATCGCAAATTAATCAGTACTAAAATGGGAGAAGATGCCACCAATTACTCAAACACAGTAATTTTGCGGGTCAAGGATATTGAAGCAGCCAGAGACATTTCAGAAGTCTTCACCCGTATGAAGGAACTGGCCCGAGAGGAAATGGATAAACAAACTGCTTTTTCAGGAATTGATCAAGCTGAAAGATTCATAAAAGAGTCAGTTGACAAGTTGGTAATTAATACAGACACTTACCTACAATCAATAAAACTTGATAATGAGAATACATGCCTTTACACTTATGAATTTACCGATGTCTCAAAAGACGTTCAATACAATTATGAATTTAACTTTCTGGATATTGATGTTCATAAAATCCAATTTAATACTAAGGGAAACCAAGCCATAGTGATCCTGGAAGTTCGTGGCAAGAACAAGTTGATTAAGACCTATAAAGATGGTGAAACGGACAAATATGTGTATCAATTTCAAATCCTGGCCCAAGACATCGAGCAGGCCAGTATTTTGGTTTCTGCTTTGAAGTTGAAAACGGAATCTTGTGAGAAAGAGTGACTAAGAAATCGAGTTTCTCAATCTGGTTGATCGTTTGCCTCTCACCTTATGTTCAAGAAAAGAATATTTTTCATAGCTCTGGGGCATAAACAATTTCTCAACGCAATGGCAGCTAATGATACTGACGGGTTGTTGCAGCCTTCTTGAAAAAACAGGACGATGATAGTTGGAAGGTGGTTAGTGATTTGTGGAACAACAGAGGCGATTAGTAGTTAGTAGGTTTAAAAAGGTGAAGATGGGGATTGCCATTGAGCTCATTTGGTAATTTGTGAA
>QIEB01000159.1 GCA_003229495.1 Flammeovirgaceae bacterium | reverse complement strand
TTGGTGAATTGTCCCATAGCTGCAGTACTTCCCGAATATCACTTTGAGTTGATTGTAAAAGTCCATAGGACTCTATGAAAACGGGAACATGGAAATGTGTACGCCATTCAACCATCTCAGGCTGATTGATGTAGTTAAGCGCATCCGGGAGATCCTGATACTGATGCAATTGACCTCCGGAATCCCGGGCCACCACCTGATGCAAATAAGTCGGTTCATCGAGTGACTTAAACACCTTTGCATACATTTCCCGGGAGTGCTGATCGCCGGCAAAATTGCCTTTAAGCGCTGAGCTGAGCTGGATTTTACCTATGCCAATTCCTGCTTTTAAAAAACGGCTCATTACTTCAGCTGGTGACTCATAGGTTACAGCAAAATGACAAACATCATAGCAGACCATTACATGTCTTCTTATGATCTTTTCTACTTCATTCTCTGTGACCTTAAGTTGATCACTGAGCGCTCTTTTACCTGCTGGTATCAGCCATTCTTCAAAATATCGGATTGTTTCCAGTGAGTTTTCAATAAGCCCATCTGGCTCAGGTTCTATATCCAAATGAAGGGTAATTCCCTGTCGCTGATGATAACCATGCAACTGCTCTACTATCTTCAATAAATTATTAGTAGCAGCGCTGTAAACATGGTGAAGCTGCTCCCCTGTCCACCAGGGTTTGTAAGAAAGCGGGGAGGTGCTAATACCACCATCCATTCCCTCTGGGACCATTTGAGCTAAAAGATCGAACAATCTCTTGGTATATTCCACCCGTTCATCAGTGGTCCAATCTGGTTGATATACCTGATCCTTGACAGTTTGTCTATGGAATCCACCGTATGGAAATCCATTCATGGTAAACACATAAAGTCCTTGCTGCTGCATCCATTCCAAAAAAGGCTCTGTTCCCAGCTTTTGAAGGTCAATGCTTGCCTGATTGGACAATCGCAAACCAATTCCCATAGGACCATCGGGTGATACCTGCTGCTTTACTACTGGAAAATGAGTTTGAAGTGACGCAAACACCTCCGGCCAGGTCTCTCCCGGATGTATGTTAGAGCAGTAGGTCAAATGACCATAGGAAGGCAATTTCATAAATCAAGCACGCTATTGCGGTGGAAATCGTGCAATAATTTAATGCTTTTCAATACCAGTTCCGAATCTATTTGGTGGACTTCTACACCGGTGCCTATTGTTTCAAGTAGCATAATTGTCAATTGGCCACCCAGGTGTTCCTGAAACTCTTGAAGGCCCCTTAATAGTTCAGGGTTACTCAAGCCAGGATGATACAGATCAAATCCCAGGGATTTCATTAATCCCAGGACGCGCATAAGTTCAGATTTGAGTAGTCTATTTTCCAGGCATGAATACACAGAATCAAGGGCCATCCCAAGTGCCACAGCCTCCCCATGCCTGATCTCGTAAGCTGTTAACTGTTCTAATTTATGGGCGGACCAGTGACCAAAATCAAGCGGGCGTGACGAACCCATTTCAAATGGATCTCCCGAGGCAATGTGTTGTAAATGGAGTTCAGCGCATCTATAGATCAGGTGTTGCATTACCTCCATATCCCTGTGTTTCAGTTTCTCCGCGTTATCTTCAATGAACTGGAAAAAAGCAAGGTCTTTTATCAATCCGACTTTGATGCCCTCAGCAATACCTGATCTCCAGTCCCTGATATCCAGGGTATGGAGGAAATCTTGATCGATTATTACCGCCGCCGGAGGTGCAAAACTCCCAATGAAGTTTTTTTTACCAAATGCATTAACCCCATTTTTAACCCCCACACCTGAGTCGTTTTGTGAAAGCACAGTGGTAGGAATTCTAATTAGCCGGATACCCCGATGACTAATGGCGGCGGCAAAACCCACTGCGTCAAGCACCGAGCCGCCTCCAATAGCGGCTACGTATGAGTGACGGTCAATTCCCAATTCATTTATGGTTTGGATCAGCATCTCCACCTGCCCGTAGTCATTTTTGCATTGCTCTCCACCTGGTATGGCGATAGGAGCTTCCAAACAAATAATCTGTGCGGAATGTCTACTGGTGTATTGCTTAATTTTTGGCAGCAGTTGTGGATGATGATCAATCACCCCCTGATCGACTACAAAAAGTACTTTTTGCGGTCCGTTTTTAGCATTCAATACTTTGAGTAAAGTGTTATTGCCGGTATTGAAAAGGTCCCGGGTAAACAGAACGTGGTATTGATAGAATACAGAAAAAGATTGTTGCAGGGATTTCATATAAACACTTAGGTGACCGCAAACACTTTTGCCAACAATGTGGAAAAAGGTAGCAATATTAGTAACAATAACCCGAAAAACCAGCCTGCAAAACCGGAAGCAACTGCAGCATTCAAAATTATCAGTCCCAGAACTCCATATTTTACAGCCATTCCGATCATAGATGGATCATTACTTTGCCTGGCTCTGAACAAAGGTGGCAAGACCATCAAAAGAAGAAATGCCAAATAAATCAAACTATTCAGTACCTCAAACTCTTTCAAAGCACCCAGTGAAAGTACCATGACTACAGTAAGTAAATACAGTATCAGGGCCAGGTTAAAAGATGCCCTACTCCCACCGTGTACTTCGCCCCGACTAACCAGGGTGATTGCTGAAATGTAGATAATGGGGATGATTACCAGGAATCCCATGGTTACCATATGCTGAGGGAAAATACTAATGCCAAGTAATAAATTACCTCCACGACATAATCCCATATTCAGGGGGCCTAAAAAACTGTTTTTCTTAGTGATGGCATTGTAGGAGAGTACCAATGCGGCTATGCCTAAAGCAACCCAACCACTGGATGGGTGGGATAAAAAAGCTAAAGTAACTCCAAGTATCAAAAGTGCACCCCCCATTAGGGCCGCTCTGGATCGAGATACCTGACCGGTTGGAATGGGTCTTTCGGGTCGTTCCAATTGATCCAGATCGGCATCAAAAAAGTCGTTAAGGACCACTCCTCCACCGTACAAACACATACTTGCAACCCCTACAAGTCCCAATTTATCCCACGGTAAATCATGCCGGATAAATCCGAAAACTTCATTTCCAACGGTATGCTGTAAAGCAGCGGAGGCTGCAAAACCTGCCAGTATATCAGCTAAGGCAGTAAGCAGATTGGGTGGGCGTAGTAACATAAGATATGCCCTATAATTGCTCATATTCAATGAGGCTATCTTATGATATTAGTGGTAGTGCCAGGTCTTTGTCCCCTCAGTACAGAATTCCCTTCAAAAAGCTGGCGCTGATCTACTGACTCATCATCGGACCAGTCACTTTCATTCATTTGCCCACTTTGCCCATAGGCTGTAAGTGCGTTCTGGTAGCATGTGAGCCTGATATCTTCTTCCCTTATTCCACTTTTTGCCATAAGTCCCGCAGTCTTTGGCACCGCCAGGGGATCACTGATCCCCCAGTCTGCCGAGCTGTCAACAATGATCCTTTCACTCCCAAACCGTTGGACAACAGATACCATTCGCTTATTCCCCATTTTTGTATAAGGATAAATAGTAAAGGCACACCAAAATCCACGGTCTAGTACTTCCCTTACAGTTTCCTCATTGTTGTGATCTATAATTACCAACCCTGGATCAATGCCATGTTCTAGAATCACATCCATGCTTCTGGCCGTTCCACGTTTCTTGTCCCTGTGTGGCGTGTGGATCTGCACTGGAAGATTTAGCTCCTTCGCCAGTTCCAGTTGTTGTCGGAAATACTTTTCTTCAAGGTCAGTTTGATCATCAAACCCGATTTCGCCTATGCCCACTACCCCCTCTTTACAGGCAAACAAGGGCAGGATTTCCATAACTGCCTCAGCCAGGGCTTCATTGTTGGCCTCTTTGGAATTGAGTCCTATGGTGCAATAGTGTTTTATGCCAAACTGGCTGGCCCTAAATCTTTCCCAGCCCACCAGGCTACTGTAGTAATCCTGGAACGAACCTGCAGTTGTACGCGGCTGTCCCAGCCAGAACGCGGGCTCAATAATGGCGACAATTCCTGCTTCCCGCATAGCCTGGTAATCGTCCGTGGTGCGGGAGGTCATATGAATGTGTGGATCAATAAACATATTTATCATCTTAAATTCACTTAGTTATGATGTGCCCCCCAACGTATTCCAATGTCATCCCAGGTGGTATTATTTTCACTTACTTCAGCAGCGACCAAAGCATGACTTTTCAGGAAAGATTTGGCCTCCTTGGTGTTCAGGGAACCGGCAGCTAGTATAGCGGCGGCCTGCTGATCAGGATGGTCTATGGCAGCAAGCTTTTCAAGGTCTTCGTATATAGAGTCCGGACCATATTTGCCAATCGGTCTCCACATTTCAGGAGAAGTGGGACGCCCCGCCACCCATCTTTCATGGGCGAAATTTGATATCATTTTACTTAATTGCTCATTCGAACGCTGCTCAAGACCATAAATCTTATACAGAGGCCGTTCCATAAAAAGAGCTTTTAACACCATTTGATTCCATGCCGCTTCATCCAAATACTCACAAGGGAATGGATTGTTAAGTACCACTGCGTCGAATACTACGGACATATTGGTCCTGATACCCTCCGCGGCCCTGGTTTTAAGCATATCCGGATATGGTAGTAGTGGCAGGGCACTGTATAGTGCTACCATTTCGGCAACTTCAGCAATACTAAATATTTGATCCAGCAACTGCAGGAAAGAGCTGGCATCTTTATACTGAAAACTGCAAAGAGTAAGCACCCGCGCGGTCTGTGGAACAGTCCAGCCCTCTAAGCTTAAGCCCTTCCTCAGTTCTTTCAGGCGATTTATCTCCTCAATGGTTAGATTCAATTTGTTTTTTCCAAGAAATCTGGGCACCGCACTGAACATCAAAAAAAGATCCCTGGGCTGGGGTTGCTGGTTTAGTCCTGCCAATTTCTCAAGAAGCCATTTTTCGGCAGGTTCATCAATCTGCCTGATCAATAGCTCTTTTAAAAATTCTGTTAACGCCTCGGTGTTTACCTGAAGTTCTGAGTTCATTAAAGAAATGACTGATTCTGACATTTTAAAGATAAGTCAATTTCACAGAAACTTAATGGTTCAATTCAGCCAAAAAGACAAAAAAATTGCAGGCCGAAAACTCGTCTGAATTTTCAACCTGCATATATCAAAAAAATACTCAGCTAGATACTTATTCTTAATTGGCAGCCATCAAACTTGGAGTCTCCATGTTGTCACGCTCCAATTTGATCTCTTTAGTTTTGACACCCATGGAGCAATCACCATTAAATTTGGCTCCGTCCCGGATTTCCAGTTTATTGGTAATAATGTCTCCGTGTACTTTGCAGCCTTCACCCAGTATCAACAAATCAGTTACTTCTATTTTTCCTTTGACAGTTCCCAGGATCTCTGCGTTGCGTGCAAAAATATCACCTTCAATCTCTGCTGATGCACCCAAAACAATCTTGGATTTGGTTTTAATTATACCTTTCAATTTACCTTCAATACGTAAGTTGTCCGAAGATTCAACGCTTCCTTCAATTGAGGTACCTGTTCCAATAATTGTGTTGGACTCCGCCATACCTTGAGCTTCTATTTTACTAAACATAATTACCGAGTTAAACTTTTTTTAAAATTAATGATGCCCGAAGTTAGGCACTATAGATGAGTTCAACTATAGTAAAGCCACGGATATATTACCTGGTTGAGATTATTGCTGATTATGATGTAAAATCTATCAAACCGTATTACCGGGAACCAAAAGTGAAGGCTTTTATAC
>QIEB01000083.1 GCA_003229495.1 Flammeovirgaceae bacterium | reverse complement strand
CATGTTCCCGTTTTCATAGAGTCCTATGGACTTTTACAATCAACTCAAAGTGATATTCGGGAAGTACTGCAGCTATGGGACAATTCACCAATGACCAATCATCTGGAAGTGGAAACCTACACCTGGGAGGTACTTCCTGAAGAACTGCAAACGGATATCACCACTTCCATTGCCAGAGAATTCGCTTGGGTAATTGAGCAATTGAAATAGGTTTTATGCGACGCACGGTAGTCATCGATGTTGTTGGCCTTAGTGACCGGGTAATCGGGACTTCCACGCCTTTTCTTCAAAGCTGGTCTAAACGGATCCCTAAAAACCATATCAAACCCCAGGTATCAGCAGTCACTTGTTCTACACAGGCTACCTACCTTACTGGCCAGCCACCCAGCATTCACGGTATAGTTGGGAATGGTTGGTATTTTAAGAATGAGTGCGAGATTAAGTTTTGGCGGCAGTCCAATAAATTGGTAGAGGCCCCAAAGATATGGGAAGCTGCCCGGAAAATGGATCCAACTTTTACTTGTGCCAACCTGTTTTGGTGGTACAATATGTATTCCAGTGTTGACTATTCAGTTACTCCGCGTCCGAACTATCTGGCAGATGGCCGCAAGATCCCGGACGTCTACAGCCATCCCTCGCAGCTCCGGAACCATCTGCAGCAACGCTTTGGTCAATTTCCTCTGTTCGAGTTTTGGGGCCCTAAAACTACTATTCGGTCCAGTAAATGGATTGCTAATGCGGCCATGAGTGTTGAAGAGCAATATCAGCCCACACTTTCTTTGGTCTATCTTCCCCACCTGGACTATTGCCTGCAAAAGTTTGGACATGATTTAGAAAAGATCAGTGGGGACCTGGAACAAATTGACCAACTAATTAAAGAACTGGTAGACTTTTATGAGGGCCGCGGTGTACAAGTAGTTTTACTTTCTGAATACGGTATTACAGAGGTATCAAATCCCATATCTTTAAATAGGGTATTGAGAAAAAACGGCTGGCTACATGTTCGGGAAGAACGCGGGTTGGAATTGCTGGATGCCGGTGCCAGCAAGGCTTTTGCGGTGGCTGATCATCAGATAGCTCATGTCTATGTTAAGAATTCTCAGGATATTTCTAAGGTCAGATCCACCCTGAAAGAAGTAGACGGAGTTGCTGAAGTGTGGGGAATGGAGGAACAGAGGAATAATCAAATGGATCATCACCGAAGCGGTGATCTGGTAGTGTTAGCCAGGCCCGACAGTTGGTTCACGTACTATTACTGGTTCGACGACACCAGGGCCCCGGATTTTGCCCGCACCGTGGACATACATCAGAAACCAGGTTATGATCCGGTAGAAATGTTTACCGACCCACAAATCAAATGGCTCATGCCTCTGGTAGGATGGAAATTACTGAAGAAAAAACTGGGGTTTAGGGTGCTGATGGACATAATACCTTTAGACCCTTCTTTGATTAAGGGCTCACATGGAATCGTGCCCAGGGACCAGGTTGACTGGCCAGTATTATTTGCCAGTGGTTTGACTCCTGGTGCCACCCTGAGCGCTACGGGAGTGTACCAGGCAATTTGGCATCAACTCACGAATTAACCGTCTGCCTGGGCCGGGTAACAAATAAATGCCATCCCATACCTAAACCGCCAATTAGCAACCCAAGAGATTCACGGGCTTCTTCAATCGCCAGGGTATAACCATTCGCCAGCGTCAATCCTTCATAGTGGTCAGGCCAAAGTATCACAGCTCCCACTAAAAATGCTATAAGGAAAGTCCTCAGTACGGACCGGTCTTCTTTGTCAAGGAACACTAACACAGAAAGTAATGTAGCTACCCCGTAGATTGTAATCCAGATCATGGGATCTGTGTCATTGGTTTGATAGCGGCCAAAAACGATGAAGAGCAAAGTCCAGAATATCGCACCTATCTTTTTCATAAGGATGAATATTTTGGGTCATATTACACATTATCCTTTACAAACACCAATTTATTTACCTGCTGGATTTTACTTTGAATTGAGTTTTGTTAACTTATTTAATCTTCATATAAACAACCGGTTATGAAATTGTATTTCTTAGTTATCATTGCAATAGTTTTCACAGCCTGTAATTCAGGTTCTTCGGCACAGGAAAATGATCCATTGCCAACTGGCGAAGTAATAGTATTTACCAATGTGAATGTAATATCAATGGATAGTGAATCGCCATTGATGGGCCAAACAGTGGTCATTGAGAATGACAAGATTTTTAATATTGCCCCCACGGCGAAGTATCCTGAAGCTGCCCAAGTAATAGAAAGTAGCGGTAAATATCTAGTGCCGGGATTGGCAGAAATGCATGCCCACATCCCCACAGGTCAACAAAGTGAACAGCTCATCGAGGAAACCCTGTTTTTATATCTTGCTGCTGGAGTAACCACTATTCGGGGGATGTTGGGACATCCAAGACATCTTGAATTGCAAAATCAGGTGGCCGATGGTTCTATCCTCGGACCTCACATCTATACTTCCGGCCCATCAATTAATGGAAACACCGCGCCAGATGTTGAAACAGCAACGCAAATGGTAAGAGAACAGAAGGAGGCTGGTTATGATTTCTTAAAACTACACCCTGGATTAAAAAGAGAAGTGTTTGATGCTATCGTAAGTACCGCCAAGGAGGTAGGCATCCCTTACGCAGGTCATGTTTCAAGAGATGTTGGTATCCAGCATGCTTTAGATTCTGACTATGCCAGTATTGATCACATCGATGGTTTTGTGGAAGGGTTGGTCCCTCCCGAAAAAGGGGTTAACCCTGAAGAGAATGGTTTCTTTGGAATTAACTTTACAGACATAGTAGATGAAAAACTATTGCCTTTCCTCATTCAGTCTACAATTGACCACCATGTATGGATCGTGCCTACTCAGTGCCTGGCGGAAAGGTGGGCAGGACCTTTGGTCGCCGCCGATATGCTGGCTGATCCGGAAATGGCTTATATGTCAGGGGAAACCCTGGGACGATGGGAAGAAAGCAAGAATAAAATGCAGGCAAATGCTACCTATGATCCCGATAGAGCACAACGTTTCATTGACCTCCGGAGGAGGATTATCAAAGCAATGCATAAAAGCGGCGTAGGATTGTTACTGGGGTCTGATGCTCCCCAGGTATTTAACGTACCTGGATTTTCCATCCAGCATGAAATTGAAATGTATGTAGCTGCTGGATTGACTCCATTTGAGGCTCTGGTGACTGGTACGGTTAATCCCGCTAAATATTTTGGGTACGATAATGAGCGAGGATTGATAAAAGAAGGGTATCAGGCTGACATGGTCCTGGTGGATGGAAATCCACTTACCGATATTTCCAATCTGGGGAAAAGATCAGGGGTAATGATCCGTGGCAAGTGGTTGTCTCAGGATCACATCGAAGAAAGACTGGCTACTATTGCTGAGAATTACAGGAAGTAATATTGTACTGAGTTTTCAAAGTGCCGCAAGCTGATGTACCACCAGTTTATTCCACACTAAACTTATAGATCTTGCCACCGTGACTACAGAAATAAACTTCACCCAAGTTATCCCTGCCAAAACTGGTGATTCTAAGATTGCTATCAAACAACAACAGATTTTCAGGGGTAGTGGATACGGATTCTAAAGCCCAAATTCTGCCGGAAGCATAATCGGCATAAACATACCAGCCAGTCAGACTTACTATAGAGCTCCGATACACTATACCTCCAGTGATAGAGGCATTAATATTGTCATTTTTGTAATGGTAATATGGTTTAATTAGGCCGGATTGGTCGCAGTTGGCACTTTGAAAACAATCAAATGCTTCCATAATTCTCCAACCGTAATTACCGCCATTTTCAATAATATCGATTTCTTCAAATTCGTTTTGGCCCACATCTCCAGTCCACAATAAGCCAGTCTCTATATCAAAGCTCATGCGCCATGGGTTTCGCAAACCATAAGCAAAAATTTCTTCCCTGGCACCAGATTGATTGCCTGCAAAGGGATTGTCCGTGGGAATGCCATAATTCAGATTTCCAGAAGGGTTGTCTACATCAATTCGTAAAATGCTACCCAGTAAAGTACTGGTATTCTGGCCGTGCCCCTGTGGGTCACCACCAGATCCTCCATCGCCCACGGCAATGTACAAGTACCCGTCTGGTCCAAATGCCAGTTGTCCGCCATTATGATTGCCAAACGGTTGGGTAAATTCCAGCAGCACCAATTCCGACGAAGGTGCAGCTACCAACGGGTTTTGAGCATCAACTTCGAATCTTGAAATACGGGTAGTCCCACTGGAAGTGGTGTAATTTGTATAAAAATATCTATTCTGTGAATAGTCAGGATGAAAGGCCAAACCTAATAGACCTTCTTCTTTATCCCGATCATCAACTACAGAGGTAATGTCCAGAAAAATGTTGGTATTTTCAGTATCTGGGTCACTGCGAAATACTTGGACCACTCCCCGTTGCTCTACCACAAACAAATTAGCGTCACCGTTGTTTTGTAGATCAACCGGCCGGTTAAAATCCAGTAAAGGAAATGCTTCAACTATTTGTAAGCTGTCTCCATCTGGTCCGGAAAATATTGGTGCATTGGAATTGTCCTCACATCCTGAAGTCAAAACGATGGAAATTATTAGAAAACGAAAAAATAAAGGCATTGCCTAAAAAGTGATGCTATGTCTCATACGGAACGATTGTTTTCATAATTTAGTTTAGTGACCTGGTTTCCAGTATCTACAGACCGGTCCTAACCCCCTAACCTTTGTCCTTTGTCCCTATAATCCTATATTGTAAGAAAAGGACCGTCATGAAACCGTTTGTCTATTTCTTTACCTTTGTTTTAGCATTAACAGGCTGTCAGCAAAAGCCAAATGATGAATCGACTGAAGAAGCGACTTCAGTAACCGGGGAGCTATCAGTAGAGCGGTTAGATCCAGCCCTCGATCAGATAATCAGTCTAAATGCCGAGCTGGAAATATTGGCCGATGGGTTTGACTGGACGGAGGGACCCTTGTGGTTGGAAGAGGATAATATGTTGATATTTTCAGATATTCCACCAAACACCGTTAACTCGTGGAGTGAGGAACATGGTATAAAAGTATATCTGAAACCATCGGGATATACTAGCGATGTCGCAAGAAATGGAGAAGTCGGTTCAAATGGCCTGCTTTTGGACCAACAGGGTCATCTGGTATTGTGTCAGCACGGTGATCGCAGGCTGGCGGTTATGAATGCCCCTTTGGGAAACCCTGAACCTGACTATACCACTATTGTCGATAATTTTCAGGGTAAAAAACTAAACAGTCCCAATGATGCCACTTACAGCAGTAAGGGGGAGCTGTATTTTACGGACCCTCCTTATGGACTGGAAAAGAATATGGATGACCCGTTGAAGGAGCTGGATTTTCAAGGAGTTTATAAATTGGATGTGCAAAATAGACTACACCTGCTTACCGATCAGATGACCAGGCCCAATGGAATTGCCCTATCAGTAGATGAGCGTAAGCTTTATGTAGCAAATTCTGACCCGGAGCAGGCCATCTGGATGGAATACAATATCCAGGAGGATGGGCGGTTGGATAAAGGCCGGGTGTTATATGATGCTACTGAATGGGTAGGAAAAACTAAGGGTCTTCCCGATGGATTAAAAGTTCATCCATCCGGTGTCATTTTTGCAACCGGGCCGGGAGGAGTTTGGATATTTAGTCCCGAAGGAAATCACCTGGGTACCATCCACACCGGTCAGGCTACCTCCAATTGTGCATTTGGTAATGACAATCAGT
>QIEB01000486.1 GCA_003229495.1 Flammeovirgaceae bacterium | reverse complement strand
AAGAAGGAAACATACTTGAATCGGTAAATCCTGGTATGGTATTGATTTCATTGATATAAATAGACTGATCGTCTTTCAAAAAGAGGTCGACTCTGGCAAAATCTTCACATCTGAGCGCTTTGTATGATCGCAATGAAAAATCTTTGATTTGTTCTACCATTGAAGTATCCAATATTGCCGGTATCTTAATTATTACCGCATTGGGATCTTCATACTTGGCTTGGTAGGTATAAAATTCATACTGAGCACTGACTATGATTTCTCCGGGATCTGATGCTTTAGCCCCTGCATTTCCCAGTACAGCGCACTCTAACTCCCGACCGGATATGAATTCCTCTGCTAACAATCCCTGGTCATACTGCAAAGCCTCTGCTAATGCCTTGGTAAATTCTTCCTGGCTTGCCACCTTGGATATCCCTACTGAGGAACCTAATGATATGGGCTTGACCATAAAGGGCAAACCAATGCTATCAATCAATTGCTCATAGGAGACCGAATCCTGACCGGTAATGGCCACAAATTTGCTGGTTGGAATACCTTCTTTTACTAACAGTTGTTTGCTCATAAGTTTATCCATGGCTACTGACGAGCCTAGTACACCAGTACCAGCAAAGGCAATATTTACACTTTGTAGCATTCCCTGAATACTGCCATCTTCCCCGTCTGTTCCATGTAGCACGGGAAAAATAACGTCCAGGGGCCCGGTACCTCCCTGGTTACCCAGAGTAGCAAAGGAATGTTTTGAATGACCTAATGATAAAGTAAGGGGAGCTGCAGAATCGATCGGTTGATCAATATCCTCAACCAGGTGCCAATGTCCTTCTTTGGTAATTCCGATAAGAACAGGGTCAAAATATGAACGGTCGAGATGCTTAAAGACGTTCCTTGCAGACCTTATTGAGATTTCATGTTCTACAGACTTACCTCCAAATAATAGCCCCACTTGCAGTTTGCCGGACATATTCAACTATTAATTATGTACCCTCAAATAAAAGCAAAAAAAAGTGAAAGTGTTTTATTGTACTAAAATTATCCTTCTGGTAGCTGCAAATGACTGACTAGTGGCCAGCAAAATATAGACCCCATTTGCCTGGGGCAGTTGTACCCCAAACGTCTGATTGAGAACGTTGGAAAGCTGCCTGTTCCATACGATTCTTCCCATGGGATCAATTATTCTTAAGTCTACCGGGGAGCGTTCAAGCAGATTAAAAGTCAAATAAAAATCGCCTTGTGCCGGGTTAGGGAAAACGATCATCTGGTTTTCATCCAGATCAAGACTGGTGGTCCGGTCCGAGACAAAGAATTGAATGTTGTCGATAAATAGATTGTTGCCAAAATCGTTTATACCTACAAATGCCAGTCGAATACCTGATTGCCCTGCATACATTGAAAGATCGATTTTATGCAAAGTCCAATCTGCGGGATCGTCAGGAGTAAATTCGGTGTTGCCGCTGGTTACCGTGGCTAATTCTGTTCCAAAGGCCTGAAATAGGGTGTCATTATAATTAACACCGCAGTTTGTAGAAGCAAGGACCAACAATCCATCGTTAAAGTTAATACTGCCGGCATAAGCCAGATCAAAAGTTATGATCGGGTTGATGGTGCCCTCCAGATCCAACACAGGGCTGGTCAGGTAGTCTATAGCCCCTCTTTCATCATAGCCGAAAAAATTAACAAAGACTGACTGGTTGCCAGGGTTACCGACCCCACCAGCTTCAGTCACCGCCCAAGATATGGATTCATCAAGACTGAGAAATCGCCAATCCGTGGACTCCAATGGAATTTCAAAGGTTTCGATCTTAGGGACCAAGTCCTGCTGTCCATCAATAATGAAAGGTTGCTCCATGGTGTTGTTGTCCACCAGCCCATCACCCCCCTGGCCTTCTACCTGGTCAATGAAGACTGATATTTTATTTGACCCTGTCCCTGCTTCGGTAGCGGCGAATGATATCAAAGCGCTTGCTCCCGCTTCAATCAAGGGGCCGCTATACTCAAATTGATCCGATGCTCCCGAATCCAGAATATATGACAATTGGAAGCTGCTAATAGGGTTCAGACCGGTATTGCTGACCACTACCTGAGGAGAAATATTGCTTTCACACGACACAATAGCTGGTTGGGGTATTGCTGCGATTGCCAGGTCCAGATCGGGCTTTCGAGTACCGGTAATATTGATATTGTCCAGGTATAAATTGTTGCCGAAATCGTTGACCCCTATAAAAGCAATTTTCACCTGTTCCGACCCTGCAAACTGGTCCAGGTTAATGATCTCGGTACGCCATTCACTACGGCCTGATGGCACGAACGATCCTGCATTCAATGGGGCGGTAGCCAGCTCCTGGCCTTCTTTTTGGAATACATAATTTTGAAAAGGGAAGTTGTTGCCACAATCAACTGAAATTGCCACAATAAGCCCGTCCTTATCACTGAACGAGAAAGGTGCATAAGCCAGGTCAAATTCTAACGAAAGCCCGGTATAGGTGGTCAGGTCAAGTGCAGGTGTAATCAGATAGTCGTACTCACCGTTGGCATTGGCATAGCTGAAAAAATTTATTCGTGCCGCAGTATTCGCTGGACTATCAGAGGGCGCGGTAACCACATTCCAGGTAATATTGTTATCGTCGTTGCGTACATCCCACGCTGGGGGCAGGGAAGGGAAATCCTCCAGGATAGGCAGGTTAGCAAAGTTCTTGGCATTAAGCAACAGGTCTTTTTTGTCATTTTCCGGGTTTCCGTCAGCTACACCATTGGTTTCCAGAATCGAAACTTCAACTTTCATCATATCCGTTGCCGGTATACTTCCGAAGTTGACAGTAGTAATTTCCAAGGCCGCCAGATTATTGACTATCAGCTGGTTTTCCACCGGGAGGTCGTCAATCGAAAGTTGGACCTGGAACGAGGTTACTTGGTTGGTCCCGGTATTTTGAATGGTCGCGGCGGGCACTATATCAGTCATGCAGCTATTACTTAGGGGAATGCTTATTTCCCGGACCCCGGCGTCATTGTCCACCATAACCGGAGGTAAGGCACCGGAGCTGTTAACTAAACTGGCTCTGCGGGGACTGTTGCTCATGACCACTCCCATACGGTCTTTCTGACAAAGTGTAAACAGATTCATACAAAGGTCATCTGTCAGATCCATATAGTTTTCCACCATATCATCACTCCCGCAGGAATTCCCATCGGGGCAACCGAAATTGCCGCTATTTGACAGCGGTGTATCACTGCAAAAGTCGTCAACACCACATCCGCCATCACCCCAGGTGTGTCGTACGCCCAGGAAATGGCCAACTTCATGAGTACAGGTCCTACCAATGCTTTCAGGGGAAAGGCCAGGGTTATTGCCAAAATAATCAGTATCGATTACTACTCCGTCGGTCAACCGGTTTTCAGAGGCAATCTCCAATCCTCCAAGTGTAGATACAGGAAATTGTGCATAGCCAAGAAGGCCTTGCTGTTGCACCACCCAAATATTCAGGTAATCTTCAGCAGGCCAATAACTTTGTGCTTTTAGTTCGGTATTGTGGACCAGATCATAGACTGGCCGGCTACCTTGTACCCTGATAATTCCGGAGGTAGGGAGTCCGTATGGGTCACGTTTGGCCAAAACAAATTCAATTTCAGTATCAGCTGCAACCGCCAAATATTCCGGAGGGGTATTTACCGTATCTGCGTTTTGGCGTCTGAAATCTGTATTCAATCTTTGAATCTGTTCAATTACCCGACTATCTTCCAGGTTGCTGCCGGAGCCCACCGCTTCCCCATTGTGTATGATGTGCACCACCACCGGAATAGTGATTACCTGGTTCAGGGCCGATGCTGCGGATACTCTACTTTTAATAGATCGATATTCCTTTAATTTTTTGGACATCCAAATTTCAAAGGCTTCTTTGGTTTCATAGGTGGATTGAGCTGCTTTCAACTGTTCCTGATAAGTCACTGTACCACAAGATTTTTGACCCAACATTTCCATCGTTGAAAACGTAAGGCAACAACAAAGCAGATAAAAGAACCGTGCTGCCATTTATTGGGATAAACTACTTAGGATTAGAAATATAGTACAGGACGACAAAAAGCAATAAAATGCACCAGGCTACCGGTAATTTTCAGGGAGTTTGGCATTGGGGTCATCAAAGGCAGTAATATTGATAGCTTCCACCGACACAATTTCTGGCACCTCACGTTTGATGGCTTCTTCTACTCCGGCTCTAAAAGTCATGGTGGACATAGGACAATCCCCACAAGCACCCAGTAGTTCGATTCGGACGACATTGTCCTTTGTTACCTCCAATAGCTTAACATCTCCACCATCAGTCCGCAGGTACGGCCGGATGGCGTCCAAAGCCTGTTCAATTCTCTTGAGCAACTCCATGCTATCTGGTTTTCCTATAGTTTAATTTCAACTTTTTCCGATTGCGGAAACTGTGCATTTCTAATAGCAATTTCACGAGCCAGGTTCTCTGACAATGCCTGGAAAGCCAACCCTGCCGGGCCTTCTTTCAAAGCTATTGGATACCCAATATCACCACTTTCTCTAACCTGTTCCTCGATAGGAATTTGGGCCAATAAAGGCAAATCATATTTACTAGCAAACTCCCTTCCACCATTTTCTCCAAATATAAAGTACTTATTTTCAGGTAACTCCGGAGGTATAAAATACGCCATATTTTCAACAATACCCAAAACGGGCACATTAATATTGGGCTGTTTGAACATTGACAGCGCTTTGCCGGCATCTGCCAATGCTACTTTTTGCGGGGTTGTTACAATAACGGCGCCGGTCACTGGCACTGTCTGGACCAGTGTAAGGTGAATGTCGCTGGTTCCCGGTGGTAAATCTACTAACAAGTAGTCCAGGGCACCCCATTCGGCATCACCAATGAACTGCTTCAAAGCAGAACTTGCCATAGGTCCCCTCCAAATCACCGCATTGTCAGCAGGGGTCAGAAATCCAATTGAAAGCAATTTTACCCCATATTGTTCTATGGGAACGATTAGATTTTTTTCACCTTTCTTGACAATTCTAGGCTGTTCCCGGGCGCAATTGAACATAATTGGAATGGAAGGTCCGAAGATATCGGCATCTATCAATCCTACTTTGGCCCCGGCTTTGGCCAGCGAAACCGCCATATTGACGGAAACTGTAGATTTTCCCACACCACCTTTCCCGGAAGCAATTGCTATAATGTTCTTTACTTCCGGAAGTAAAGGGGTATTATCAGCCCTACCGGAAGTAACACTACTAGTCATGTCGATATCAACTTTGGCATCGGCAGACACAAGTTTTTCTATTGCTTCCACACAGGAATTTCGTATTACTTCTTTCAGTGGACAGGCAGGCGTGGTCAGTACTATAGTAAAACGAATATTTTGGTCCCGGATCTGAATATCCTTAACCATATTCAAACTTACAAGATCCTGCTTCAAATCAGGATCCTGAACGGTGCCAAGTGCTTCAATAACCGCTTCTCTGGATATGCCCATAATATAGCTTTAACAACAGCTGTAATTTACTTCTAATCAGTTACTTTTTAAGGAATATTACTAAATTATAGATAGATATAGGGTGAGTTGAGGCACCCAAGAATAAAAGCATTATCTTTGAAACCCATTTCTATACTGTTTAATAATTACTGACCCACCTTGAGCATTAATCAGACATCCATAGAAGAAATTAAGACCAGAATTGATATCGAGGAGGTGATCTCAGACTTTGTCTCATTGAAGCGAAAGGGTCAAAACCTCTGGGCGTGCTGCCCGTTCCACGATGAGAAAACACCATCCTTTTCAGTTGC
>QIEB01000015.1 GCA_003229495.1 Flammeovirgaceae bacterium | reverse complement strand
TGATTATGCGGCAGTAAATGGGAACTGCCATCCACTTCAATTACCAAATTGAGTTTCGGGCAATAAAAATCGGCTATGAACTGACCAATAGGCTTTTGTCTCAAAAATTGGTATCCCATTAATTTCCTCGCTTTTAACTGCTGCCATAGCAATACTTCTCCAAGGGTACTGTTATTGCGTAAGTTCCGCGACAGTGGTTTTAGTTTCGGATTATAATATATTTTCATTAGAGCTGCTATATAATGGATAGCAGTCTCAAATCCCCCTTTCAAAGGGGGATACAGGGGGATATCAGGTCCCCCTTTCAAAGGGGGATACAGGGGGATGTCAGGTCCCCTTACCAAAGGGGGAAACAGGGGGATATCCTAGGAATCCTCATTAAACTGCTTCAACATCTTAATGAAATTCTGTGCCGGAATATAACCTGCAACCGGTTCATAGGGCTGCATGGATTCATCCATAAACACAATGCTGGGGTAGCCTCTGATTTGAAAGGAATAGGCCAGTTCGGCTTCGGTCATGGTCTTGCCGAAAATATTGACCTGCTTTTTACCTTCGCCGTTCAGTTTTACCGCGTAGTAGTTGTCATTCACGTATTGTACTATAGAAGGGTCGGAAAAGGTCTTCTTGTCCATGAGCTTGCAGGGACCGCACCAAGTGGCATAGATATCGATAAATACTTTTCTTGGTTCTTTTTTGTTTAACTCCTGTAAATCATTCAAAGTGACCCACTGGATCTCAGAGTCCGCTTTGGATTTGGTTTGCTGGGTGCCCTGGCTGGTAAATGCCGCAAGTATCACCAATATTGCAAATAATGCTGTCAACGCCTTCATATTCAAAAAGAATCCCTTCATAATGCTAAAATACTGATTTTGCAATTCCAATAACCTTGCCAAAGTTAACGGTTTGTTCAATTAAAAAGTATTTGGAAAGCAATAGAATCGTACGTCTGTAGTCTGGAGGACAATTAGAAATAATTAGAAATTAAATCCTTAGTCCCTAGTCCTTCGTCCCTGCATCTGGCATCGGCAAGTTCATTTTATCCATCAATTGTTTGAATCTGGGGTCTGCTATGATATTTGGGTTATCTATAGACTTACGTAGCCAGGGCATAAATGCATGGGCTGGTTCATAATTGGCATATTGAAAAAATCGATCCAACGAGTCAATTTCAGCATAGAGTGTTGCTAAATTACGGGCATTCCAGGAATTTAATGGTTCGCTTTCCATTTCTCGGATGATTTTCATTCCCTTCTGCAATTGACCGGATTTAAAATAAGTAAGCCCTATTGAAACACGACTGAATGGACCGGCATTTTTAGCTGCTAAATACGCTGAGTCATATTCTTTTCGTTCTAGATAGATGCGGCTAAGATTGATATACCCAAATGGGCTGGGTTGAACTCTAAGAGATCTTTTGACCTCCACCATTGCCTGTTCAAGATCACCGGCTGCTACATATAGCCAGCCAAGCCAAGCACTTTGCAAGGGATCCAATGGATCTAGATTCTGTGCAATAGTATGCTCATCAATGGCCTTGTTCAGGCTGTCAAAAAGGTGCAGGTGCCACGCGTAATGATAATGGTTCATAGCCATATTGGGGTTTAATTTGTTGGCTCTATTGTAAGCATAAACAGCTCCCTCATAATCCCATTCAAAGTAAGTTTTAGTATGTGCTAGGGCTCCCCAGGCTTCTGCGTTCAATGAATCCAGTTGAATGGCTCGGATGGCAGCTGCTTTAGCTTCCTGCCAAACCCCGGGTGGTGGTGCTGGGCTATGACCCATAAACACCAGCCCTTCTGCTAGCATAGACCATGCCCTGGAGCTGGCGGGGTCCTTGTCCTTTGCCTGGTTCAGGTAATTCATTCCTATGATAATATCCTCCGGAGTAAATTTGAACAAGTGGGTCTTTCCCTTCAGCATGAGTTCAAATATCTCAGGATCCACCGGGGGTATATCGGTAATTCTAGACCTTTCGGAAGTGGGTAAGGCAACGTTGATTGCCTCCGTAATATCAACTGCAATATTGCCGGTCAATTCCGGGAGCATGGAAATGTCGTTGGTGTAGCTTTTCGACCACACTTCGCGCTCTTGTCTATCAAATAGTCCCAGATCCAACTTTAATAAGTTGTCCTTTTCTTCAAATGAGCCGGTCAGAAAATAGTCGGATTGACCTAGTTCAGTACGGGCTTCAGTTAACGGTGCCACAGATGCCTCAAAACGCAGTATCGACCTTGGATTAATCACCGAAAGCATATTCACTTTGCCCAGGCTTCGTATCAGCTCTTCGGTAATGCCCTGGATGAGAAATTGATTGGCGCTATCAGGATTTAGAAGTTTCAAAGGCAGTACTGCGATGGTCTTCCTGGAAGTGTCGACTGCTGGCTTATTCAACTGCCAAATACCAAAAATCAATAAGAGGACAATTATCACTGCCGGCATTGCATACTTCTTTAGCGGATTGTCCACAGGCAGGACAGCGGCACCTTCGGCCAGGATTTTGTATACTCTGACTAGGCCCTGGACATTTTTAAGCTGTTTTTCACCCATGAACTGGGTCCGAATATCGCCATGCCCTTTGATGGCCCCGTACACTGCTTCGGAAATGTACACGCTGCCGGGATCCGCAATGGATTCGATGCGTGAGGCCACATTTACACCATCGCCGTAGATCTCGTGGTTTTCAATGGTGATGTCACCAAGATGGATACCGATGCGCAATTGGGCATCCAATTGATTTTTGACAGCCTCCTGAATTTCCATGCCGCATTTTACCGCATCAAGCGCTGACTTAAACTGGGCCATTACCCCGTCGCCCATTTCTTTCAGCCACTTTCCCTGGTGTTTCTCAACCAATGGTTTTTGGATTTCCCGGCTTTTACGTACCAACTCCAGAGTCGACGATTCATTTTGACCCATCAGAGAGGTGTAGCCCACAATGTCTGAAAAGAGGATTGCTGCTAGTTGTCTGTCCATAGTCATTTGGTAAGGCAGGCTTGGTAATCAATAAGTTACAAAAAAATTTTGTAATTATGAATTGGGGTGGCAACGCAAAAGACCCCGGAACCCGTTCCCCATGCCCATATTGAGTTTGGGTTTGAGTTTGAGTGTGAGGAGGTTTGGTCCCTTCGTCCCTAACACCCTGGTCCTTCGTCCCTATGCCCCATGCCCATATTGAGTTTGAGTTTGAGTGTGAGTGTGAGGAGGTTTGGTCCCTTCGTCCCTAACACCCTGGTCCTTCGTCCCTATACTGCTCCAAGCTCCATGCTTTTTCACAAGAATTCCATTCTGAGGCGAAAACAAGAATGCCAGACCAAACAAAAGACCCGCCACCACCGACATGGCTCCAGCGATGGACCCATCCAGCCACACCGCTAAATGGTATCCCAGAAATGAGACTACCGCCCCTAATCCCGCGGTGAGGAACAGCATTTTCCTGAAGTCTTCAGTTAACAAGTAGGCGGTGGCAGGAGGTACTATTATCAATGCAACTACCAATATGGCACCGACAGATTCAAAAGCGCCTACGGTAGTAAAACTCACTGCGCTCATCAAAAGATAGTGCCAAAGCCCCACGGAAACGCCGGTGGCGGCGGCATAATTTGGATCGAAGGTGGTGAGAAATAATTGCTTATAGCCGACTATTATAAACGTCAGGATTACCAATAAAACAACGCCCATAAGATATATCACCCGGGGGCCCATGATCTGTCCACTACCGGTAATCCACAGGTCTATAGGCACATAGGCAATCTCTCCGTATAAAACACATTCCTGATCCAGGTCTACCTGACCGGCGAATACTGAAATGAGAATCACCCCCAGGGCAAACAGCCAGGTAAAGGTCACACCAATGGCTGCATCTGTTTGCAAACCTGCTTTGGAGTGAAAGAACTCTATAAGAAAAGTAGTAAGTATACCCAAAATGCCGGCCCCCAACAGCATACTTATAGGTTCCCTGGTTCCACTGACAAAAAATGCTATGACAATTCCTGGCAGTACCGCATGAGAAATGGCATCTCCCACCATGGCCATATTGCGTAAAATCAAATAGCATCCCAGCAAGCCACAGGGGATAGCAACTAAAGTTCCGGCCAATATGATCCAAAAGGCGTCCATTATTACTTGCGGTAGGGGATTTGAGAATGATGTGGATCCATTTCAGGGTATTTTAATTGTTCTTCCAGCCTGCGCTCCAACTCCGGAGTGATAATATGTTCAATAGTTTCAGCGTCTTCATGTACATGGTCCGGTGCAATGCGCAGGTATTCAGTAAGATATAATTCCCATAATCGGTGAAGCTTGGTAACCCGTTGGCCCTTGGTTTTTCCTGCCTGTGTGTATGCCCATCCGTTTGAAGACATCTCCAGGAAGCCCTGCTTATAGAGATTCCGTAGTCCATGTCGAAGTTTTGATCGCTGAAATGGTCTGCGGGAGATAATTTCTTCCATAGTCCGGGGCTGATAATAACTATCCTCTGTTTCACCCAATTGATAGAATAATTTCAGAATGTTCTCTTCCAACATTTGTTTCTGAAATTTTCGTTGGGTAATAGTTCGGAAAAGGATCCCTTTCCTCGGGGCAAAAAAGAAACTTAATACTGCGATAATAGATATCACCATAACAATCCAGGGACCGGTAGGCATGCCGGGCGCCACGTAGCTGATGTAGGCGCCTACCAGTCCTGAAAAGGCCCCCAATGCTGCGGCCAGCCAGATCATCACTTTCAACTTGTCTGTCCAAAAGCGTGCCGCTGCCGCAGGTGAGATTAACATCGCCGCCATCAATACCACACCAATAGCCTGAATACCTGTTACCACCGCCAGTACCGTCAGGGTGGTCAGCACCAACTCCAGGGCCCGCACCGGAAAGCCGATGCTATGTGCGAAATTGACGTCAAATGCAATCATTGCAAATTCCTTGAAGAACAACCAAATCTATCAAAGCAATAGAGCTAAATACCATCAAATCTTTTCCAATCAAACTGGCAGCCTGACCAAACAGGAAATGGTCCAGGCCACTTTGGGCGGCATTACCAGATTTTTGAATAACCGTGAGCATCAATATGCCAATACCGAAAAAAACTGACAGGGTGAGGCCAATAGCGGTGTCTTCTTTTATCTTGGACCTGGCGGTAATAATATCTATTAGCACTAAAGAGATCCAGCCGGTGAAAAAAGCTCCTATTATCAGGTAAATGGGGTCTTTGACCCCTGTAAGAATAAAGGCCAGGCATACCCCTGGTAAAACTGAGTGAGCCACCGCATCCCCAACCAAGGCCTTTTTCTTCAATAGGGTAAAAGTACCGACTATGGCAGCGCTGGCAGCTAGAAGGATTGAGCCCAACACCACATAGCGGACATTGGGATCTGAAAGTGAGAGAAAGTCCAGCAAGTGCTCCATAATCAATCTTTTTCGCGGCTGGGAAATTCTTTTTTGGTAAGGAGATCGCCCACTTCCGCCAGCAAGGTGAGTTTTCCCCCGTAGGTTTCCTGTAACAGTGCATTGGTCATGACCTCATGGGCAGGACCACTGGCAATAAGTCGCAGGTTAAGCAGTACCGCCCAGTCAAAATATTCTCTGGCGGATTGGAGGTCATGGTGAACTACCACCACCGTTTTCCCTTGTTTTGACATGGTTTTCATCAGTTCAACGATGGCCCTTTCGGTGGCTGCATCTACTCCTGAAAATGGTTCATCCATAAAGTACAGATCTGCCTCCTGTGCCAGCGCCCTGGCCAAAAAGACCCGCTGCTGTTGACCACCTGACAATTGTGATATTTGGCGGTTGGCATATCCCTCCATATCTACTTGTCGTAAACACTCCATGGACACTTCCTTATCGGCCTTTCTTGGTCTGGCAAACAGTCCCAACTTGCCATAGCGACCCATTAAGACTACGTCTAATACTGAGGCTGGGAAGTCCCAGTCTACTGATTCCTTTTGTGGTACATAAGAAACCCTTGACCGTACCTGGTTTAGGGTCTTATCAAAGATTTTGACATAGCCGCTGCTGAGCTCAACCAGGTTCATTATGGCTTTGATCATGGTTGATTTTCCAGCGCCGTTTGGCCCAATAATGCCAATTATCGCACCCGCCGGTAAACTAAGATCAATATCCCACAACACCGGTTTTTTGTGGTAGGTGACGGTGATGTCGTGTAATTCTACTATAGGGTTTTCTACCTGTTGGATCATTTCAAAGCTTGAGTTATGATTTGTACGTTGGCGTTTACCATGCCAATATAAGTTCCTTCAGGAGTATTTTTTTCTCCCATGGCATCAGAGAACAAACTTCCACCAATTCGCACATTATGTCCTTTGTGTTTGCAGCCTTCCACTACCGCCTGAATTGATCGTTTAGAGATGGAAGTCTCTACAAAAACAGCTTTTATTTGACGTTCAATGATGTACTTTACCAGGTCCGTGATATCTTTCAATCCGAATTCTGTAAGGGTCGATAGTCCCTGCAAGCCCCTCACTTCGATGTTGTAGGCCCTGCCGAAATACTCAAAGGCATCGTGTGCGGTAATCAGCACTCGTTGTTCCGGTGGAATCCTGGCGATTTGGGTGATAACTTCCTGGTGAAGGGAATCCAAACGTTTCAGGTATTCTTCTGTATTTCGACCATAATAGTCAGCATGTACTGGATCAAATTCCTGTAGCGATATGTTTATTTTGCTTACCACCTGTTTCCAAAGGGATACATCAAACCAAATATGAGGGTCATGTATATCCTTATGCAAAGGGCTATCTAGCAGCCGGGCTGAATCTATGACAGTTCCCAGGGCAATTACCGGTTTGAAGCGCCCCAATTTCTCAAGCACTTCTCCCATTTTACCCTCCAAAAGTAGTCCATTGTAGAGCACAAAGTCTGCGCCGGTAAGTTTCTTCAGGTCTCCTTGAGTGGCCTTATACAGATGAGGGTCCACACCCGGGCCCATCAATGCTTCTACTTCCAGGGTGTCACCGGCAATATTAATTACTGCATCGGCAATCATTCCAGTGGTGGTCACCACCCGAATTTTATCATTTGGGGTTCTATCGGGGTCACCCTGACAGCCAATAAGTATAGATGAAAAGAGTAGGAGGGACAGTGATACGGTCTTGAGCATGACCATTAATTCTCCTGGACTAAGATGTTCTGGGCCACCTCTTTGGATATAAATATGGTGGTAGCCCGGTCTATTCTTATCTTCATGGAACTGTCAAAGGCGACCTTATCCATGACCTTAATTTGTGCTCCCAGATAGGCGCCAAGTTTATCCATGTGTTGCAGGAACTCCGGACTGCTGTCCTTTACTGCCCGAATTACTCCTTCACTTCCGGGACTAAGCTGCTGTAGTTGTTTTTGGGGTTTAGTATTGATCGCACCTGTTGCATCGGGAATCGGATCTCCATGGGGATCGACATTTGGATGGCCTAAAAAAGCATCCAGTCTTTCGATCAATAAGGGGGATCTAATATGCTCCAGCTGTTCTGCCACTTCATGGACTTGGTCCCAGTTAAAATTCAAGTGCTTTACCAGAAAGACCTCCCACAGGCGATGCTTCCTGATTACTTTTAGGGCTGCTTCTTTGCCCTCATCGGTGACTTTAACTCCTTGATATTTAGTGTATGAGATTACTCCCTTGCGATCCAGTTTCTGGATCATGTCACTTACTGAGGCTGGTTTGGTGTGGACGGCCTCTGCAAGGGCATTGGTGGATACCTGTAAATGCCCTCCTTCAGACAGGTGATAGATGGCCTTTAAATAATTTTCTTCAACCAGACTTAGCATGAATCATATTTTTAGTATACAAAGATACTGTAATTTAGATTAATCTAAAAATAATTTTAGGAGCAGAGTGCATGGAGCATGGCGCATAGATTGGAAAGCAAGTTCCTCAGATAAATTTATCTTGTTCCGGGATTTCTTGGATTCAACTGGGTGCATAGGGCAGTTTTCAGGTGGTCGAGTTAAGACAGCTCAAAAATCAAGAATCACTCAAGAATCACTCAAGTAGCTCAAGCAACTTGAGTGATTCTTGCTCCCAGGTAATTTCTGCCCCCGGATGTTTAGTATAGAACTTGTGTTGGTGAATCCGGATCCAAACGGCTTCTGGGTTGATATCATGATAGTCAATCACCACAGCCGCCTGGTATGGGGCTACTACCGACTCCCAAAGCGGGTGCGATTGTAAGATCATGGGCAGCTGTAGCCCCAGATACTCATAGATCTTGGTGGGAATGCAATTTTCGGAGCTTGGATTTGGTTGGTGGGCTACTAATCCAAATGCTGCGGAGGTAGCATACTTTATGATGGTCTGGTGCGGCACCGGAAAGCTGTCGCCCACAAGTTTGATAAGATTTTTTGGGCTGTTATCTATCTGATCTTGAATTTGTTGAAGTAAACCAGCTTCAGGTACTTGCCCCACAATGGTAAGCTGTACCGGATATTGTTTATGGTGCAGAGCCTGTACCAAAGAAATAGCTTTCATGACCCCATTCCCTCTGGTAACAGTACCGGTAAAAACCAAATGGACCTTTTTATTAACCGAAGTCTGGCGTGATATATTAAGCTTGTGATACTTGTTCTCTAAAATAATATGCTTACCCCTGACAAAAGTCAATTCGTCAACATATCCTTTTTCAGCCAACAAGTACAGATCGATAAACGGTCGTGTACCTATTTCCACCATCCAAATGGCCAATTTGAGCAATGGCTTCCAAAGACTTGGATAAGCAGATTGATATTGAACGTTCCTTCTGTAATTCTCCTGAACATCATACCACAGTTTAGTTCTGAATAAAGTCTTGTATAATGCGGCGGACAGTAACAATTCCGGTGTACATACCACTGTCAGGTCCGGTCGCAGCTTGACCAGCTTAAGAAAAAATTTCCAGGGGGCCAGTAGTCTGCCGAGCCCCAGACGAGGTCCATGATATAAAGAATGAAAACAGACGCCTGAATGGGAGGGTGTTTTTTTTATCCCAAAGCCTATGATATTTACCAGGTATTTATTTGATTCGCGGATTGAAAGTCCTAGCTTTTCATACAGCCGGGTATCATCTACCGGTTTGAGTATGGAGGCGATTACTGCAACTTTCTCGGACATATAATTTGCACAATGGAAACTCAATTTATAGAATTAAAGGAAATCATCGAAACCTCCTGGGAAAACCGTGAGTTGCTGAAACAACCGGAGACCATCGAGGCCATTGAATCAGTGGTAGAGTACCTTGATAAAGGAAAAATCCGGGTTGCCGAACCATCGGGGAACAGCTGGCAGGTAAATGAATGGGTTAAGAAAGCGGTGATCCTGTATTTTCCAACTCAGAAAATGGCCAGGATAACGGTTGGCCCATTTGAATTTCACGATAAAATACCACTTAAAAAGGATTACCACAACCTGGGGGTAAGAGTGGTACCACACGGTTTGGCCAGACATGGAAGTTTTTTAGCTCCGGGAGTCATTATGATGCCGTCATACGTGAACATTGGGGCCTATGTGGACAGCGGTACCTTGGTAGATACCTGGGCCACGGTAGGCAGTTGCGCACAAATTGGTAAGCACGTGCATCTCAGTGGTGGAGTAGGTATAGGCGGGGTGCTGGAACCAGTGCAGGCAGCTCCGGTCATTGTTGAAGACGGTGCATTTATCGGTTCCCGATGTATTTTGGTAGAGGGCGTGCACGTGTCCAAAGAAGCGGTACTTGGAGCTAATGTTACCCTGACTTCAAGTTCCAGAATCATAGATGTGACAGGTCCTGAAGCCAAAGAGTATAGAGGATTTGTCCCTGAGCGTTCGGTGGTGATCCCCGGATCCTATGCCAAAGAATTTCCGTCGGGCTCCTATCAGGTTCCCTGTGCGCTGATCATTGGTCAAAGAAAGGAAAGTACCAACCGCAAAACTTCGTTGAACGATGCACTTAGAGAAAATAATGTAGCAGTTTAGTGGCCAATGAAGTACCTTTACACTCCTTTTTTAACCACCATGAAACAGTCATTGTATTTTTTATGCTGGATATTTCTCATTGGTTGTAGTGAACAGGCATCGATGGAAGGTGACGAATTTTATCAAGCGGGAAATTTCGAACATGCTATTCGATCATACACTAAATATTTGGAGCTAAATCCTACCAATATTAAAACACTTTATAATAGGGGCAGGGCTTATGAGGAGTTAGAGCTTTATGAATTGGCTTTTCAAGATTTCCTTTCAGTACTGGAAGAGGACGGAAAAAATTTACAGGCGAATTTGAGTATTGGCGCTTACTATTACCGTAAACAGGATTACGAAAATGCCAAGCATTATTTCGATCAGGCGATAAAATATCATGAGGACAACGCCCAGGCTCATTTTTTAAGGGCCCGGGCCTATCACAAAGTGGGCAAAAAGAAGCAGGCTATGAAGGGATATAACCAAGCCATCGTTCTAAACGGGGACTTTGGCGATGCCTATCTTTATCGTGGGGCTTTGAAATCCTATCTAAAACAAAACCGAAGCGCTTGCGAAGATTACCGCAAGGCCAAATCCCTGAATGTGGCAAAGGCTGAGGCTGCTATTAAGAGTTTTTGCAACTGAGGTCTGGACGCGCGAGTCTTCAGACTCGTGCCCTCAATCTATTATTCAATTCCTCAATCTATTATTCAATTGTTCAATTGCTCTACGGTTCAATTGTTCTACTGTTCTACTGCTCTACTGTTCTATTGCTCTACTGTTCTATTGCTCTACTGCTCTACTGCTCTACTGTTCAATTGTTCAATTGTTCTACTGTTCAATTGTTCTACTGCTCTGCTGTTCTATTGCTCTACTGCTCCCACGCTCTTCATGATCGCAAATCTCGTTTCCGGCATTCAGGCCGGTCCCATGACAGTCAGGGCAAGTTTCCCTAGTAACCTTTTCGCCATGACATACTTTACATGGTACTTGTCCTTTTCCCTGACAATTGGGGCAGGTGTGATATTGAATTTCACCAAATGTACTGAGAGAAGTGGTGATACCGTCCCCCTTGCACACTTCACAAAGGTTTACACCAACACCACGACAGAAGTAACATTCACTGGTGATTACACCTGTCCCATGGCACAGATCACAGGAAATCAGGCGGTATCCCCGGTTATCGCATAGCTTGCAAACCAGGATTGCTTCGTATTCATCGTCAAGGAAATGCTTGAGGTCCATGGCCTGAGCATAGTAGCGCCCATTGGGTCCTGCCAGACGAAGGTATTTATCCAGAAAATTCTTGCTGTTATGATATTGACGTACCATGTACAGGGTTTCAGCAAACAAATAGCTAAGATCGTCTGGAAGTACTACTTCCAGTTTTAAGATCTGGCGAAAAGTAAGGTTGGCGTCTTCATAGTTGCCGCTATTCATTTGCCCGATGGCCACCTCCATCTGCGCTTCAACCTGCTTGTTGTAGCTATTTTGGGCCCAAAGACTATGACTGCCTGAACATCCCAATGCCAAAACAAGCAACATTAACCGTGGTAGAGTCTTAATATCCATCAGGTAAAGTTAACCACAAAATAGTAAATAGAATTCCCTGATGTAGGAAATAGGAATTATTTAAGGAATTTATGGGCAACCACTAACTGCTTGCTTTCATGTTTCCAGGAGTAAAAACCTTCCCCTGTTTTAACTCCCAGGTGCCCAGCGGCGACCATGTTTACTAAAAGCGGACAGGGAGCATATTTCGACTGTCCGAATCCATCCTGAAGTACTTGTAAAATTGACAAACAAACGTCCAGGCCTATAAAATCTGCCAGTTGCAGGGGTCCCATGGGATGTGACATGCCCAGTTTCATTACGGTGTCGATCTCCTCTACTCCGGCCACCCCTTCATGCAGGGAAATAATGGCTTCATTTATCATGGGCATCAAAATTCGATTGGAAATAAACCCTGGATAATCATTTACTTCCACCGGCACTTTGTGCAGTTTTTTGGAAA
>QIEB01000642.1 GCA_003229495.1 Flammeovirgaceae bacterium | reverse complement strand
CATTCTTTGCTATAATAGTACCAAAAACTACCGATCGGCTAAATTTCTATGAACCACGCACTGGATATATTAAACAAATATTGGGGATATCCTGATTTTAGGCCTCCTCAACAGGAGGTAATCCAATCCGTGCTGGATAATAAGGATACATTGGCATTAATGCCCACAGGAGGAGGGAAATCCCTTTGTTTTCAGGTCCCCACCATTATGCGTCCGGGAATATGTTTGGTGATAACCCCCCTTATTGCTTTGATGAAGGACCAGGTTAAACAACTTAGAGATCTGAAAATAAAAGCGGAGGCCATCTATTCCGGCATGAGTTCCCGTGAAATAGACATCAAGCTGGATAATTGCATATATGGGAACATAAAATTTCTGTACTTATCTCCGGAGCGACTGAAATCCGAGATTTTTCTTTCCAGGGTGGCAAAAATGAATGTTCAACTATTGGTAGTGGACGAAGCCCACTGCATTTCAGAGTGGGGGTATGACTTCAGACCATCCTATCTGGCTATTGCGGAAATTAGGCTGTTACTCCCAGATGTTTCAATTTTAGCACTCACTGCCACTGCCACACCGGAGGTGAAGGAAGATATTGTCAGTCAGCTCAATTTTAAAGAAAGCGCAGAATTTCAGGTTAGCTTTGCCCGTCCAAACTTGTCTTACAGGGTAGAAGTCACAGAGGATAAGCCCGGTCGGATAATAAGCTTAATCAGCAAGATAAACGGAAGCTCATTGGTATATGTGAATACCCGGAAAAAGTGCAGGACTGTTACTTTGGCACTACAACGTGAGGGACTTAAGGTTGACTTTTATCACGGTGGTATGTCAGCCAATGACCGTTCCAAAGTACAGGACCAGTGGCTCGATGGCACCACTAGTGCTATGGTGGCTACTAATGCCTTTGGAATGGGTATAAACAAATCTAACGTTCGTTTAGTAGTGCATTATGACATGCCTGACCATTTGGAGGCGTATTATCAGGAGGCAGGCAGGGCAGGCAGGGATGGGGCTGATGCCCGGGCTGTCCTATTATATCAGCAGGGGGATATGGAGATGGTCAGGCAGCGCAAAGAACGTGAGTATCCCGAGATAAGTTTCTTGAGGGAAATTTATCAACATCTTGCCAATTATTTCCAATTGGCACAAGGCAGTGTAATGGAGGACAGCGTGGACTTTGATTTGGAGCAATTTTCTCACAAATTTCAACAAAAACCTCTTCAGGTTTTTCATGCACTTAAAAAGCTGAAGCTTTTTGGTTATCTGGAGCTGACCGAGGATCTGTTTCAACCCTCACAATTTTATTTCACCAGCGACCATCAACTGGTCTATGAATTCCAGATTGCCAATGCTGGATTTGATCCTCTGATTAAGGCCATATTGCGTTTGCACGGAGGGGAATTGTTTGCCCATCCGGTGAATATTAATGAAAGTCGAATTGCCAGATTGCTTCAATGGGAACCTCAACAGGTAAGGAAAGTACTGCAAAACCTGCATGACCGGGAACTGGGTATTTATCAGGCTAAAAAGGACCAGCCACAATTGTTGTTTACCACACCAAGGCAAGACCCTCAAATATTGGTATTTGAGAAAAAGTCATATGAAGCAAGGAAAAAAAGAGAATTGAGTAAGCTACAGTCCGTACACAACTATGTACAAAACAACAGGTTGTGTCGTTCGCTGCAGCTGCTGGAATACCTTGGTGAAATATCCGATAACCAGTGCGGTGTCTGTGATGTTTGCGAAGTAAAGAGGCCGGCAATCGGGCCACGGGAAATCATTAGTGATATTAAAAGTGAACTGACAAGGTCTCCCCAGACTTTAAATGGTTTGGCTGGGAATTTGAGTTCCCTTGATCAGCATATGGTGGCCCAGGTGGTGCAGGAGATGCTTGATCAGGGGGAGATTGTTTACGATTCTTTAGGACGATTGGCAATAAAAGATCTGCCAGTCTAACAGCAGCCTAGGAGAACAGCGGGAACAGTAGAATAGGGGAGCAAATGTGAACAATAGAGCAGTAGAACATGTGAACAATAGAGCAGTAGAACAATAGAACATCGAACACCGAAATCCATGGTTCTATTGCTCACATGCTCAAATGTTCACATGTTCTACTGTTCCCAATGCTCACATGCTCAAATGTTCAAATGTTCTACTGTTCCCAATGTTCCCAATGTTCCCAATGCTCACATGCTCACATGTTCTATTGTTCCCTTGTTCTACTGTTCCCAATGTTCACATGCTCAAATGCTCACTTGTTCGCAAGGGCGGCTACGCCCGGTAGCACCTTTCCTTCCATGTACTCAAGCATCGCTCCTCCGCCAGTGGAAACGTAACTCACCTGATCTCCAAAACCCAAAGAGTTTACAGCTGCTGCGGAGTCTCCACCTCCAATGAGTGAATAGGCTCCGTTATTGGTGGCCTCGACCACCGCTTCTGCGATACTGATGGTGCCTTGAGCAAAATTCTCCATTTCAAATACACCCATAGGACCATTCCACAATATGGTTTTACTATTCCTTATGGCATTACTAAAAACCTCACGGGCTTCCGGGCCTATATCCAGCCCCATCCAACCATCTGCAATGGCGTAGTTGTCGACAACTTGTTGATTGGCTTCGTTTGAGAATGAATCTGCTATCACTGAATCTTTTGGAAGCAGCAGGTCTACTCCTTTGGCCTTGGCCTTTTGGATCAATTCCAGAGCCAAACCCACCTTATCTTCCTCCACTAAAGAATTACCTATGCGACCTCCCAAGGCCTTAAAGAATGTATAAGACATCCCACCTCCAATAATGAGATTATCTACTTTGTCCAGCAATTTTTCAATAATCAGGATCTTATCTGAGATCTTGGCTCCTCCCATAATGGCAGTCAATGGTTTTACAGGGTGCTGCAGGACCTTTGAGGCATTTTTAAGTTCAGCCTGCATTACCAATCCAGCCACTTTGTCTTTAAAGAACTCTGCAATGATAGCAGTACTGGCGTGTGCCCGGTGTGCAGTTCCAAAAGCATCATTGACATAAACATCCCCCAGTCTGGAAAGCGCCTGTGCAAACTCCCGGTCTCCTTTGGTTTCCTCCCCATAAAATCTAAGGTTTTCCAGCAACAGTACCTCACCGGCAGCTAATTCACCAGCCAATTCACCTGCTTGAGTGCCAATGCAATCGTCGGCAAATTTTATGGGAATTTGTAGCTGCTTAGATAGGTGGGGGACCAGGTGCCTCAAGGAAAACTTTTCCTCCGGACCGCTTTTCGGTCTTCCCAAATGTGACATAAGGATGGCCGATCCACCATCTTTTAGAATCTTTTGTATGGTGGGTAATACCGCTCTGATGCGGGTATCATCAGTGATCTCAAAGTGATCATTCAAGGGTACATTGAAATCTACCCTTATCAGGGCTTTCTTATTTTCGAAATTATAATCAGCTACTGTTTTCATTATTTTAGCTCTATGGTATGTTTACATTTAACTGGCAGCCCTTTGAAAGCGGTCGTTAATTGCCCACCCCAGTCCATGATTTGGTACCAGTTCCGCAAAAATATGGGTTATGGGCATGGCATCCAATTTTCTTAATGAGCTAAACAGATTCCGGGCAGCTTCCGTCAGGTCCCCTTTCGGGGACAATTGTATTTGATACCGGTCCTCGATCTGATTGAAATGTTCTTTTAGAGATAAAACTCCTACCTTTTTCGGACCATATTCTTCCAGCAGCTCCGGAATGTTGCCTAGTATCAAAGTCTTTCGTGGTGCATAGTGGCTGTTTGACATTCCAGGTGCTACTACGCCGGAAGCGCGGGGTTTAATACTTACCTCTCCAATCTGTTCTTTGATGGCCTCCAGGGAAATACCACCTGGCCGATAAATGACAGGTTGTTGAGATTCGAAGCCAATGATAGTGGATTCTATACCTATTTTACAGGGACCTCCATTCAGGATATAAGGTAGGTCGCCTCCAAGCTGCTGCCGCACATGTTCAGCGGTGGTAGGGCTAACATAGCCAAAAGGATTGGCGCTGGGACATGCAAGCGGGTAGTCCAGTTTATTTAACAGTTTTAAAGCGAGGGGATGACCTGGAACCCGCACCGCCACCGTGGTTAAACCGCTGGTGATCAGGTCGGGAACCACATCTTTTCTGGGCAGTACCAAAGTAAGTGGGCCCGGCCAAAAATGACTGGCCAATTGTTCAGCCATCACGGGAACCTCAGTAACGATGGAATTTAGATACCGAAAAGAGGGAATGTGAACAATCAAAGGGTCAAATGTAGGTCTATTTTTGATCGAAAAGATCTTTGCTACCACCTTGGGATCCAATGCATTTCCTGCCAGTCCATATACTGTTTCAGTAGGGATCCCTACAAGATTGCCTCGATCCAGTTCTTCGGAGGCACGTTGAATGTCTGTACCAATAAGAGACATTGTTGAGTATTCAGGGCAAATTTAGAGTAAAAAAGCTAATTGCCATTTTTTCAAAAAAAATTACATGTATTGGATATGGGTAGAACTTGGATTTTTGTTCTCAGGTACCTGAATTACATTTGTATAGTAAGTAATTAGTTTATACGTAGAATAGTTTGGTTGATTAATAATTAGTGGTTTTTAAGTTTAGTGTTTAATGTTACGGACCCTGTAGTTAGCTCTGCAGGGTTTTTTTTTATCATTCAATAATGATTGTCACCTTGTTTACTTTCTTGGCATCCAGGGAATTTGTTTGCACTCCAGCACCATAATTGTTCATATCTCCTTTTATCGCGGACACAAAATAGGCTTTGGCCTGTAGTTTTTTAAAGGTCACTACTCCTTTTTCATTGGTTTCACCTTTCTGTATGGAGTTTTGCTCCTTTTTAAAATCTTCCTTATTTGCATATAAAGTCACCGTCACTCCGGATTCAATATTCCCCAGATTATTTCGAATGGTAATTTTTAGACTCGTGGGTATTATTTTGTCCACGGTAAATCCTGTACCCATCAGGGAAAAAACAAAAAGGGTAAAAAAAACAGTTTTCTTCATGGGTATCTCTTTTTGTGAGCCTCACCTTAAAGTTAAGTGATTAATACAAGTTCAGCAATTATCGGCAAAGAGCAAAGAGCATGGGGTATGGGGCATAGCGTAAGGTGTTTGGCAAACTAAAAACTAAAAACTAAAAACTAAAAACTAAAAACTACCTAACCACTGCTACTCCGCCTCTCTTTTCAAAGATCTCTGCGTCGTCAGGGAATCTAAATCGCATCAGGTATGGGTATGTTCCCAGAGGCACGTCCTTTCCTTTATAGGTGCCATTCCAGTTGAAGCCCTTATCTGAACTTTCAAAGATCATTTCACCCCAGCGGTTGAAGATGAACACCTGAAAATCATCGGCAATATCATTGGGATTGTGGATGTAGAATGTTCGGTTTTCGGGAATATTACTGTCCGGTCTTATGGCGGTGTGGGCAAAGATCTGCGGAGGACATATATCAAACAAGCTGATAGACTCAATGGCACTGCAATTCACCCCCATTACCACGTTACTTACCAGCACCGAGAAGTTGCCCCGTTGGTTGACATTTATAGAAGTCTGATCACGGGTACCGGGAATTTCGATACCGGCAGGATCAAACCAAATCAGCTCAATATTGGGTTGGTTAACGGTTGCGGTAATGATAGTGGAAGCCTGGTTATCACAATCTGAGAAGGCCTCTAGTTGAATCAATAGGGGAGGCCGCACTTCTATATTTGAAATGGCTTCAGATACACAAACATTTTCATTGGTTCCTACCTGTACACTATAAGTGCCACCCTGGGTAATACTATGTTGTCTGGCCACTGCCCCAGGAATCCGGGCTCCGGTCACCGGGCTTCCATCATACCATTGATAGGTGTAGGTTACGGTGGGGTCCGGGTTGGTAACAGTGGCGGTAAGTATTCTGGAACCGCTGCAGTCCTGAGCGGCGGTATCAATTTGGACCAGGATATTTTCTGCCAGGTTTACCAGTACGGTACGAATGGAATCGCAAAGAGTGGCATTGGGGTCCGAGGCTGTAACTGTATAAACCCCCGGTGCATCAAGCCTGGGGTAATATTGCCTGGTCCTGTAACAACGAATTGTCCTGAAGTTTGAATAAATATAGTGGCCACATTGCCGCATCCGTCCACGAAAGGCGGTACATCCAGGTCTATGTTGTCTGCAAGAGCATCTACGTCCAGATTGGCCAGTGATTCGGTGCAGCCATTGTTGGCAGTAATTTCGATAGTATAAACTCCAACCATAATGCCGCCAATTTCAAATCCATCGCCACTAGGATACATGACCGGTGCATTTGCAATACCAGATAATACGTCAGTATTTGTCAATTGGTCTCTTAAAGTATAATTAAGCGGGTATAGCAATGGATCAGGTACAAATACTCTTAAAATTCCATCGTCAAAGTTACAACTGGTGGGGATAATTCTACTGTCCGCTATAAATCCACCCGCCAAATCCTGGATCAGAATTCCATCCAGAG
>QIEB01000644.1 GCA_003229495.1 Flammeovirgaceae bacterium | reverse complement strand
GTTAGTGCATTTTGCCCAATATCTCCCTGTCCGATCAAAGTTCCTAGATCGCTTGGGCTCGAATGAATATTGATATAACCGTTAAAGTTAACTAGATCATTATAAGATTCGGATGATACCTCAGTAGCACTCATACCGGTAGAACCATCAACATTTGTTAAATCAATTAAGATACCTCCTCCTTCTGCCGCCGTATTCCCATGAATATGTGCCGGATGATCACCCCCTGCCGGTGTACCTGTTAGAATAATGGTTATCACGGTTACTCCATCATCCCGCTCAGCAAATGTTACTTTGCCGCTAATACCTGGGTCCGATTTTGAAAACAATGAATATTCTTCACTGTTGCCAGTAAAAACAGGTAGATTAACTGGCCACCGTCATCATCATCGGAACATGATATTATAAATACACCTAAAAAAGTTATAATCAACAGGTGCCATTTTAAAAGAGAAATTGATAATTTTTTCATTTTGGTTGGTTGGTTTGCTAACACTTATTTACAGTGGGACATTTGATTTTCAAGGTCATTGTGAGTTTACTTCGATTGGGCAAAGTTCTTCCAATGGTCACCACGTATTAGTCATTACTATACTTTGACCTAAATGGTTGCGTGGGGGTGTTAATAAAACCAAATAAACTCAAGCATTTAAACTTTCATTGAAGATCAACCTCGGTTGCTGCTTACCCCCCTCTTTGTTATCTTTGTGGATTAAGATCGGCCAAGAAATCTATGAGTTGGGTCAAATCATTAAGCTTCACCGAATTAACTCTTATCGGCTTATTTCTGTTACTTTACGCCGGGTACTTGCTTCGGGTCTTCCTGGTAACTACCAGGATGGGAACCAGCCATGGCAAAGTGTTTATTAAATTGGTTCTTAGAAGCGTATACTTCGCTTTACTGATTATTGCTCTATTGGGGCCCAGTTTTGGTGAATCCAGCAAGGAAATAAAATCAATAGGTAAAGACATCTATATTGCTATTGATCTCTCAGCTTCCATGAACGCCTTTGACATTCAACCCAGCAGGCTGGAAAAAGTAAAATTTGAGTTGAAAAAAATTACTTCCGCTTTTAGCAGCGACCGTATTGGCATAATAATTTTTACTTCAGAGGCATTTGTTCAATGTCCCCTCACATACGATCAAAGTGCATTAAACCTTTGGATAGAAACCCTTCACACCAACCTGGTTTCCAATACGGGAACAGATTTTGCGCCAGCGATGCAATTGGCGCTTGATAAACTATCCGGGACAGAATCAACCATTTCTAAACAAACATCAAAAGTAATCATCCTAATCAGTGATGGAGAGGACTTTGGGGAATCCACCAGGGAGATGGCGGAAAAAATTGAAGCTAGCGGTATCAAATTATACAGCATAGGTGTTGGAACAAAGAAAGGTAGCACTATTGTTACCAGGGCAGGTGTTAAATTAGACAAGGATGGAAAGGAAGTAGTTACCAGACTGAATTCAAAGAGCCTGAAAGATATTGCAAGTCTTACGGACGGCAAATACTTTGAGATAAATAGCACTAAAAATGATGTTAATCGTTTAATTAGTACTATCAAAAATATCGAAGGGGAGCTCAGGGACACACGAAGTGTGGATGTTTCAACCAATAAATATTATTACTTCCTAGGGCTTGCAGTAGCACTAATTGTATTGGACTTTATGATCAAAGTTAATGTTATAAGAATATGAAGTGGTTTTTTGGACTAGTTATAGCTGTGGCAATCCTGGGGTTTCCAAATAACATCGCAAAGATCAATCGTCTGAAATCTGAGGCCCAGAAAGCATATTTAGCAGGGGACTACCAATCTGCAATTGAACATTACCGGATATTGATTGATTCATTTCAGATAAACGAAGAAGAAATCCTGATAAACTATGCTAATTCGGCATTCCTAATGACACAAAAGGATAATTCGCCTACTCAAGGTATTGACGGTGCTGCTAACTCCGGGCCTGCACCAACGGGAGAACAGTCCGAAATCTACCAGCGACTGGCTCAGAACACCTATACAGGTTTGGCCCAAAATGCACCTTCCGGTATGCGGTCAATAGCTTTTAATCAGCTGGGAGTGATGGCTTTTCACAGCGCCCCACCACCAAAGCCCGGAAAGGATGTACTCCGCCAGGCTCAAGTACTTTTTAAATCTGCCTTAAGAACTGATCAATATAACCAGCAGGCACGGTTCAATTACGAATTGGTTACTAAAATGCTGGAACAGCAAGAAAATCAGCAGGAACAGGAACAAGAGCAAGACCAGGAAAAAGAGCAACAGCAGGAGCAAGAGCAACAACAACAAGAGCAACAGCAGGAGCAAGAGCAACAAGAGCAAGAGCAAGAGCAATCTGGTGAAGATCAACAACAGGATCAATCAGGCAAGAAAGAAAATCCTGAACAACAGGAAGAAGATCCAAAAGAATCCGACGAACAACCATCAGATGAACAACAGGGTGAAGATAATCCGAAGGAACAACCATTGAATGCTTCCCCTGAAAAATTGAAAGCACTCAAAATCAGCGAGGAACAAGCCCGTATGATCCTGGAAGCAATGAAAAATAGTGAGGTTCAATATATTCAGCAAAACCAAAGAAAGGCTACCAAAAGACATGATATAGGAAAGCCAGATTGGTAGTCAGCTTACAATGACAAAACCCATGACCAAAAAAGTATGTATCATTTCTGCCGTTCGTACCCCTATCGGTAGTTATGGGGGGAAACTAGCCGGATTCACAGCAGTTCAACTAGGTTCTTTGGCGGTAAAAGGGGCTATTGAGAAGGCCACAATACCAGCGTCTACGGTTCAGGAGGTATTCATGGGTAACGTAATCTCAGCCAATTTAGGACAGGCCCCAGCTCGGCAGGTGGCAATTACCGCAGGGATTGGTGATCATGTTCCCTGTACCACGGTAAATAAAGTATGTGCTTCTGGGATGAAGTCCGCCATGCTTGGTGCACAATCAATCATGCTTGGGCTCAATGATATTGTAGTTGCCGGTGGAATGGAAAGCATGACTAATATTCCCTATTATCTTTCTAAAGCAAGGTTTGGATATAAATATGGGAAAGGAGAGTTGACTGACGGCCTTGAAAAGGACGGATTGTGGGAAGTATACAATCAATTTGCTATGGGAAATTGTGCGGACAATACAGCTAAGGAAATGAACATTACCCGTGAACAACAGGACCAGTATGCCATAAACTCATACCAGCGGGTGGCCGCCGCCACTGAATCAGGATTCTTAAAGGATGAGATCGTCCCCATTGTAATCCCTCAACGAAAAGGAGATCCCCTGGTGATGTCAGAAGATGAAGAATTCAAAAAGGTAAATTTTGAGAAAATACCTAACCTGCGGCCGGTGTTCTCGAAAGATGGTACGGTCACCGCTGCCAATGCCTCTACCATTAACGACGGTGCAGCAGCTATGGTCCTCATGTCTGAAGAGAAAGCACAGGAGCTTGGCCTGGAGCCAATAGCGATTATCAGAGGATTTGCAGATGCAGCTCAGGATCCCTTGTGGTTTACCACCGCTCCCTCACTGGCTATTCCCAAAGCAATGTCCAGAGCGGGAGTAGAGCCATCTGACGTAAATTATTATGAAATAAATGAAGCATTCTCTGCGGTGGTTTTGGCCAACAACATAAAATTAGACCTTGATAGCGAAAAGGTCAACGTCTTTGGTGGGGCGGTAGCTCTGGGCCATCCATTGGGTTGTTCCGGTGCCAGGATCATGACTACCCTGATTAATGTACTTTCCAAAAATCAGGGAAAAATTGGAGTAGCCGGAATCTGTAATGGAGGAGGTGGCGCATCAGCCATTGTACTTGAAAAAGTTTAAATTAAAATAACACCAGGTCCGCTCATTTATAGAGTGGCTGTATTTTTCATATGAGGACATTATTTTTTGTCAGTGTCATTGTTAGTGTGCTAGCCGTACCAGTAAAAGGACAAAACTGGGTCCGCAGCTATTATGACTCTTTACATACGATTTTAAAAGAGGAATACCAGATTATCGACGCAGATTCTGATATGATCAATGGGCCTTATGTGAAACTTCACGCTAACGGTACTCCCGCAATAACCGGGCAATTCGATCACGGCGTGAAATACGGGGAATTTACAGAATTCTACCCTGATAGCTCAATATTGAGAATTACCACTTTCGCAGAGGGAAAACGACACGGTCCGGTACGGGCCTATGCCAATAACGGAACACTGGTTCAAGCAGCCAATTTTCAAAGGGACACCCTTCAAGGAGCGCTGATCACCTATTTTCCCGATGGTGCACCAAAAAGTAAAACCCAATTTTCCAACGGAAAGCCAGAGGGATTAATAGTAGAATACTACCAGAATGGTAATATTAAAAGTGAGATCACCTATAGCCAGGGTAAGCCCAACGGTATTTCCAAAAAATATTTCCTAAACGGAAAGTTACGCTCTGAAGCCAATTATACTGATGGTTTAGTCAATGGATTTTTTCGCACTTATTACGATAACGGTCAGCTGGATACTGAATCTCAGTTAGCCCTCGGCGAAAAAACAGGAGTTTTCAAAACATATAACAAAAAAGGGCAGTTAATTCTAATGGGAAGTTACCAAGATGGACTGCTTGATGGAGAGAATAAAGGTTTTTACCCTAACGGTGCCATTAAACATTTCTACTGGTATGAAAAAGGGAAACGCAAAGGAGAGTCTTTGCAGTATTACCCAGATGGTACGGTAAAGGAGAGAGCACAATATGCCCGGTTGGAACAAGACAGCAAAATATTTGAGTATTTCCCCGATGGTCAATTAAGTGCTGAAAAAACCATCAGGGCCGGTAAGTCATTTGGTGAGTGGAACTACTATAACGCAAATAGTACCATACAAGCCAAAGAACAATACCTGGAAGGAAAACTCTCTTTAAAAAGAACCTACGATTCCTTGGGCAGAAAAAAGTCCGAAGAGCCCCACTTACAAAATTTGCCTCATGGAATGATAAAAACTTATTACCCTGAAGGGCAGTTGCAAAGTGAGACCACCTTTAAATTGGGGAAAAAAACCGGGCCCTACCAATCATTCTTTCCCGATGGTTCTTTATCGGCAAAGGGTGAATTTTTGAAAAATCAGAAAATTGGCACCTGGGAGTTCTACCACGAAGATGGGAAACCCATCAGGAAAACCACTTATCAACGTGGCAAGGTGGTAGAAGAGGTGGAACTTCGTTAGTTATGAATTGTAAGTTATAGTTAACAGCGCTTTTACGCTTTGCGCCTGGCGCCTGGCGGGGGTTTAATTTTCAATTTCTCATTTCTAATTCATAATTTCTAATTTGATATTATTAAATTTGGTTCCGATGAACGGGGGTATAAAAGAGACACATTTAAATTTCCCACAACAAGAAGGATTCTATAGGGGTAAAGTACGGGATGTTTATCTTTTCCCTGAAATAATCGCGATCGTTGTTAGTGACAGGATCTCAGCATTCGATGTGGTACTGCCACAGCCCATTCCATTTAAAGGACAGGTACTAAATCGCATCGCCAGTAACTTTCTCAAGGCCACCGAGGATATCGTACCAAATTGGCTGCTGGACACCCCTCACCCGTCGGTAGCCATAGGAAGGAGATGCAAGCCTTTTCCTGTGGAAATGGTTATTAGGGGCTATCTTTCAGGTCACGCCTGGAGGGAATATAGAGATGGGAAACGTTCGATCTGTGGAGTGCCACTTCCCAATGGACTACGGGAAAATGACCGGCTTCCGCAACCTATTATTACTCCCACCACCAAAGCTGCTACAGGGCATGACCAGGACATCTCTAAATCCGAAATACTGGCCCAGGAACCGATTCTTGAACACCAATACCTGATGATGGAACAATACACGCACGAGTTGTTTTCCAGAGGTACTGCCATAGCTGCCGCCCGGGGACTTATTTTGGTTGACACCAAATATGAGTTCGGCACCTTCGGGGAGAACCTGTTGTTAATTGATGAAATACACACCCCCGATTCATCCAGGTATTTTTATGCCAAAGGCTATGAAGAAAGACAAAAACAAGGAGAACCTCAAAAACAGCTTTCCAAGGAATTTGTCAGGGAATGGCTAATGCGTCATAATTTCCAGGGACTACCAGGTCAGACCGTTCCTCAAATGACCACTGAGGTTGTAAAATCCATTTCAGAGCGGTATATTGAATTACATGATAAACTCATGAGTGAACCA
>QIEB01000460.1 GCA_003229495.1 Flammeovirgaceae bacterium | reverse complement strand
AAGCCGAAATCATAGGTAAAGATATTTTGGATAATGAAGATAAGATCGTCCATCACGGAAAGAGAGCAGAGCAAATCGTAAAAAGCATGCTCCAACACTCCCGCACCAGCTCCGGAGAAAAGGAGCTCACGGATATCAATGCCCTGGCTGATGAATATTTACGCCTGGCTTATCATGGTTTCAGGGCCAAAGACAAAAGCTTTAATGCTGATTTTAAGACTGAATTAAAGAAAGACCTCACTAAGATTCGGGTGGTACCCCAGGACATAGGCAGGGTTTTGTTGAACCTGATCAACAACGCTTTTCAGGCGGTAAAGGATGTTGAGAAACCCATGGTCACCATTACTACCTCCCAAAAAGATGGAAAAGTAGAGGTCCGAGTAAAAGACAATGGACTTGGTATTCCTGAGGATATCAAAGAAAAAATCTTCCAGCCATTTTTTACAACAAAGCCTACCGGAGAAGGCACCGGGTTGGGATTAAGCCTCAGCTATGATATTGTTACCAAGGGGCATGGGGGACAGATTGAGGTTGAAAGTGAAGAGGGGAAGGGAACAGAATTTACTATCCTTATACCCATTAAATAAATCAAAAATGAAGAAGGCGTTATTGAGTATCAGCCTAAGCCTGATCAGCCATTTTTTGATCAGCCAAAACTTTAATGAAAATTTATTACACATCCGTGATAGTCTTAAAAGCGAATTGAATGCTTCTCGGGATGAATCTACAACGGTGGATATACTTCGTCAAATTGCCCTGACGTATACACACATAAATATGGATTCGGTCATTTATTATGGTCAGAAATTAATCAGTGCTGCCGAAAAATCTGATTATAAGAATCGACTATTGGGTGCTTTAAGTATTGTTAGCGGGCAATACATTTCTAAAGGTGAGTTGCCAAAAGCGTTGGAACTGTTATTACGTGCTATGCAAATAAAGGAAAACAATCCCGGACTGATCCGCTTAGGACCCACCTATTGGAATTTATCAGAAATTTATTACCAAATCGGCGATGACGAGAAGGCTCTTGAATATGCAGATAAAATGATTAATACGGATACAAATAGACTAGATATTGGCTTTGGTCATTATGATATTGGCTTTGGTCATTATTTAAAGGGAAGAGTATTTGAAAAAAATAATCAGTTGGACTCAGCGATGAATCACATAATTCTGTCATTTGAAATTCTTGAAGAAGCAATCAGAGAAAATAGCCTGATGAATAAATATGATGCCAATGCCGAAACCTATAACTTATTGGCCAATGTGTATTTAAAACAAGGAAAGCCTGACATGGCATTGGTTGAATTTAAAACCATATTAGGTAAAAACATTTTAAAGGGAAAGACATTACATATAGCTAATACCTACAATGATCTTGCCCATTTCTTCTCCATACAAAACAAGCCAGATTCAAGTATTTATTATGCCAAAAAAGCCCTGGTAGAGGCAGAAAAAATAAACTTTGTAAAAGGTAAACTGGATGCTTGTACGGTTTTAGCTCAAGAGTATGAATCGATTGACCCGGTAAATGCTCTTTACTACTATAAACTAGCCACCTCAACTCAAAACAGCTTATATGGCGCTGGAAATATACAAGTGCTAAAAGACATGATAGCACAGAAGGAAAAGGAAAAAGAAGCACTTGAATTGGCTGAAACCAATTACCAAAATAGGCTCAAACAAAATCTCTTGATGGTAGGTCTCTTAGTAGTCCTATTAATAGCATTTATATTTCTTAGAAATAGTAGAAAGTCCAAAGCCGCAAATCTGGTGTTAGAAGATACGCTGAACAATCTCAAATCCACTCAAAATCAACTCATCCATTCCGAAAAGATGGCCTCTTTAGGAGAGTTGACAGCAGGTATTGCACATGAGATTCAGAATCCTTTGAATTTTGTGAACAACTTCTCGGAAGTAAATTCAGAACTTTTAGCTGAGCAACAGGAAGAGCTTGAAACAGGAAATATTGAAGCTGCAAAAAAACTAGCCCATGATCTTGAGGACAATGAAAAGAAGATTGTGCATCATGGTAAAAGAGCAGAGGAAATAGTGAAAAGCATGCTGCAGCATTCCCGAACAAGCTCAGGGGAAAAGGAACCCACTGATATCAATGCCCTGGCGGATGAATATTTACGCCTGGCTTATCATGGTTTCAGGGCCAAAGACAAGACCTTTAATGCCAATTTTAAAACAGTATTGACGGATGATCTTCCTAAAATCAATATCGTCCCCCAAGACATTGGAAGGGTTTTGTTGAATCTGATCAATAATGCATTTCAAGCAGTGAAAGATGTTGACAAACCTATGGTCAACGTCACTACCCGCACCAACTCCCAGCTTGATGGGGGCAAGGGGGGTGTGGAAATCAGGGTAAGAGACAATGGCCCTGGGATCCCTGAGGATATCAAAGAAAAGATTTTCCAACCGTTCTTTACCACCAAAGCTGCTGGAGAAGGAACCGGGTTGGGATTAAGTTTGAGTTATGATATAGTGAAATTCCATGGGGGAGAATTAAGAGTCCTGAGTGAGGAAGGCAAAGGAGCGGAATTTATCATAACCATACCTTCACAATCATGATGAAAACAGAGAGTAATTTTTTCTTAGGAGCTATACTCAAACTCAGTAAAGACTGGAAGAAAATACCCTACATACTGATTGTGGTGGCCGGTTTTGCTTCCTGCCAACCAACAGGGAAAAACATTCCCGAACCCAACTTCAATCCTCAACTCCTCCCTACAAACAGATCCGTGCCTGCAATAGGCAAGGCGATTAATATGGATTCCGTGCAAAAGCCAGTCATTGTTCCGATCAAATGTAAATTCGTCAAAGCCGGAAAACCTAGATCTGCATCGTTGGAATCCCACTATCAACCGGCGGGCAAGCCCCAAATTACCCCTGCCAGGCCAAAGAGAGTCAACATGGATTCGGTGGCCCTTCCTAAAACACAACCTGCCAAAGGCAAAAAAATCCAGGCCGGTTGGCCTGATTGGACCCCAGCTCAACTAGGCTATCAAGACAAATCGATTTTCGCCTATCTCGATGTGGAACAAGGCTTGAGCGCCCCGTTTATTAGGTGCATTCTGGAGGATCGATATGGACGGATATGGATTGCTCAAAACGATGGAACCCTAAGTGTTTGGGATGGCAAGGGCCTGACACATTATACGCAAAAAGATGGGCTGGGTGGAGATTGGATTCAGGTTATGATGGAGGATCACCTGGGCAGAATTTGGATAGAAAATAGGAACGGGCTTATGGTTTGGGATGGGGACACATTTACTCATTACAATACCAGTGGTGGATTGATCGACAATAATGTAAATGCACTGTTAGAGGACCGGCTGGGACGTATCTGGGTAGGGACCAATGGCGGGGTTTCGATCTGGGCGGGATCCGCAGCGAGAAAACAGTTGCCTGCTAACGACTCAGGCTTTACCCAAATTACCACCAGAGAAGGATTGAGTGACAATTTGGTCTCAACTATTTTGGAAGATCGATACGGACGGATTTGGATCGGAACTTATGAGGGAGGGATTAGTGTCTGGGAGGACAGCAGGAATAAAGAGATGTCTGCCGTTGAGGGAAATTTTACCCATTATAATACTACAAATGGTTTGATTAGTAATCGAGTACATGCATTGATGGAAGATAGTAAGGGACGCATCTGGGTGGGCAGCGATAAAGGGATTTCGATTTGGGACAGTACTGCCATCAAGGAAAACCTGCCTTCTCCGGAGTCGGTTTTCACCCATTATACCACTCAGGAAGGCTTGAGTAGCAATGAGGTCTTGAGTATAATGGAAGACCGCGAGGGAAGGATCTGGTTGGGCACCTTAATAGGAGGGATCAGCGTCCTGGAGGCAGATAGGGAAGGCTTTACCTACTATAATGAGGAAGTAGGCTTGAGCAACAATGGCATTTGGGATATACTAGAAGATCGAAACGGAGGGATCTGGATAGGGACCATTGGTGGTGGAGTAAATTTTTTACCAGCCCACAGCAAATTAATCGGCGGGGACATTACCCATTACTCGGCTGCCAAAGGTTTGAGTACTAAAAACGTTTGGGCTTTACTGGAGGACCGGTCAGGGCGTATTTGGACTGGTACTCAGGGAGGGGGAGTAAGTGTTTGGAGCATTTCGGAAACTGGGGGAAGTTTGGTTAACTATACAAGCAAAGAGGGTCTGATTTCCGGTTTCGTCGAAAGTTTGGTAGAGGATAGCCAGGGACGGATCTGGATGGGGAGTCGCGGAGGTGGGGCAAGTGTCTGGGATGAAAGGTTGGGAGGCTTTACCCATTATACCACAATGGAAGGTCTGGGGAGTGACGTAGTTTTGTCGATCCTGGAATCTCGCAACGGTTCTATCTGGCTGGGAAGTCGTAATGGAGTTTATGTCCTGCAGGAAAAAAAGGGAATATTGATCCACTTTACCACTGCTCAGGGTCTGATCAATAACGTAGTCCAATCAATGCTAGAAGATCACGAAGGGCGGATTTGGATTGGAACAACTGCGGGCGTCAGTGTTTGGCATCCAAAAGATGGGGAAGCAGGTATTTTTATTAATTATACCATCACAGAGGGTTTGAGTCAGAATGATATTCTTAGTTTAGCAGAAGATCGACAGGGAAGAATATGGATAGGTACCGTAAACGGAGGGGTGACAGTTTGGACACCTGGCGAAAATGGCAGTAGTGACAGCTTCAACTACTACACGAAGGCTGATGGATTGACCAATAATTCCATCCGAATAGTATCGTCAGGCTTACAGGATGATGTCTGGATCGGGACCTATCGGGGATTGAACTGGTTGCGCTGGCAGGAAAAGCAACATTCCTGGGAAGTACATCAGTTTTTTAAGCCAGATGGCCTTTCGGGCATCTCTATATATAGGTTGAAAGTCGACCAGCAAGGGCAACTATGGATGGGGACATCATCAGGACTGAGTCGGATAGACTTAACAGAAATGATGGCGGACACCAGCAAGCCGGTGGTTATCCTTCGCGAATTGCAGCCTTTTTTTGAGACCGTCGATTGGAGAAGGATACACGACAGCCTGAGTATTGGTCATGACCCTGTAGCTAGCGAACAGAAAATTTCTTTGGCCGGGGTAGAATTTGATTCCGTATTGCCATATACCAACCTGCCGGCACTTCCCGTTTTACCATACGGTCTCAATGATCTGAGCTTCCATTGGAGTGGCATCCAAGGATCAGCTCCTCACCAATTACAATACAGCTACATCCTGGAAGGGAATGATACAGACTGGTCTCCCTTGGTTAGAGAAAATAGCGTTCGTTTTCAAAATTTGTCTCCTGGAGATTATACATTCAAAGTCAAAGCGGCAGGCGGAAATGGTCGCTGGAGTGAATCCGCTGCATACACGCTCCGCATCCGTCCACCCTGGTGGCAAAGTACCTGGGCCTATTTATTTTATGGATTGTTGTTAAGTATTGCTGTCTATAGCACGCACCTTTTCCAAAGAAGGCGAATTGTTCGCAAGGAAAAGGCGAAAGCACAGCAAAAAGAATTGGAGCAAGCCCGGAAAATCGAAAAAGCATACGCAGAGCTTAAAAACACCCAAACTCAACTTATCCACTCCGAGAAGATGGCTTCCTTAGGAGAACTCACTGCTGGCATCGCCCATGAGATTCAGAATCCTTTAAATTTCGTAAACAACTTCTCTGACGTTAATAAAGAGTTGATTGTGGAGATGATGGATGAAATGAAAAAAGGAAATGCAGAAGAAGCCGAAATCATAGGTAAAGATATTTTGGATAATGAAGATAAGATCGTCCATCACGGAAAGAGAGCAGAGCAAATCGTAAAAAGCATG
>QIEB01000072.1 GCA_003229495.1 Flammeovirgaceae bacterium | reverse complement strand
CCGCAATTGACAAGTATGACCAGGCAATTGCCAGAAAAAGCCACGATCAGGATTATGCACTATTGCAAAAAGGTACGGTACTGAGTATTCAGGGAAATAAAGAAAGCGCAAGAAACAATTTTACTACGGTAATAAATCAGTTTCCGAAATCGCGTTTTGCCGATAATGCAGTTTACCAAAGGGCACAACTTGACCTGGAGACTGGCAGTTACCAGGAAGCCATTGGCGGGTTTACCGGTTTGATTAACAATTATCAAAAAAGCAATTTGATCCCATTGGCCTATACCAAAAGGGCACTGGCTTATTACAATATCAAAAAGTATGAACAAACATTGTCAGACTATCGAACTGTTCTGGACCAATACATCAATCATGAAAGTGCTAACGACGCATTGATTGGGCTGCAAGAGACACTTAACATGCTAGGTAGAAGCACTGAATTTGACTCCTACTTTACCAGTTATAAAAGCGCCAACCCAGGTAACAGCTCATTGGCTAATATAGAATATGAATCGGCGGTAAACCTTTACTTAAACGAGGACTATAGGAACGCAATAAATAAGTTTCAGGTATTCATTCAGTCTTACCCGGTTGACAATCATGTATACGAGGCAAGGTTTTACATTGCAGAAAGCTACTACCGGTCCAAAAACGACCATGAGGCTATCCAATATTACCAAACGGTAATCGTGGAAAATCGGATCGACCAGGTTAACCGGGCGATGAGAAGATTAGGGGACCTTTTATTTGATCAGGGAAAGTACCAGGACGCCATTAATAGCTACCAGGACCTGGAGTCCGCAGCCAGAACAAAAAAAGAAAACTATTATGCCTGGTCCGGTCTCATGGAAAGTTATTTTTTGGAGAAAAATTATACTCAGGCGATTCACTATGCTCAGTTGATCAGGGAACAAGGAGGAGTGAATACCAACGCCATGAACAGATCATTGTTGATCCAGGGGAAGTCTGCTTATATGCAAAACGATCTACAATCAGCCACGGATTATTTTCTTAGTACTTTAAACTCGGCTCAAGATGAAAATGGGGCAGAAGCACAATACTTGATGGCCAAAATTCAGTTTGAACAAGGACAATATATACAGTCGAACGAAACCTTATATGACCTCAATAACAGGTTTGGCAGTTATAACTATTGGTTAGGCAAATCATTCCTGCTAATTACTAACAACTACATCGGACTGGACGAAATATTTCAAGCCAGGGCAACCCTGAAATCAATAATTGAGAATGCTCCGGTAGAGGAGCTTGTAGAAGAGGCGAAAAAAATGCTGGCTGAGCTCGATGCGGAAAACCAGGAGGAGTTAGTGTCAGAGGATTCTGTTCAGTTTGAAGTTATTGAGAATTAAAAGCCATGAATATTAGTAGCAAAGGTATTTTTTTACAAACCATGTTGGCCCTCACTTCCACCGTTTTCCTAGTGGCTCAGAATGAGAATTGGAATGAAGACGGCGCCATACAAGATGCTGAAGTGATAATCGAAAAGGAACGGCATATTACTCTTGAGAAAGCCCACAGAGGCTATGAAAAAATTTCACCGCTGCCGGTTCAGGTAAATCAAGGACCACAAACATATTCTTTTGACCTTATTAACTACACGGCTACTGCTTTCATACCTAATATCCGGGTAAACCGAATCAAAGAACAGCCACTTCCAAAGTTATATGGAAATTATGTAAAAGGAGGAGTAGGCAACTACGGAACAACTTATCTTGAGGGTTATTTCAACAACAAGCGCAGTGAGACACACATGATAGGGGGCTATATAAAATCACTTAGTTCCAGTCGTGGACCAGTAGATAAGGGAAATTCTGCCACCAGCCATTTTTCTCTGGGCTTTGATGGCAGCTACTTTACTAAATCTTTGACGTTTAAAGGAGCTGCAGATTACCAAAGGGAAAAGTTGTTTTATTATGGATACGCACCAGGTACGGAAGTAGATGGTGATACCATAAAGCAGATTTACAGCGGGATTGATATCACCCTGGGCATAGAGGATCGAAAAAAAAATGAAGGTATAGATTTCACTCTTGATGGAAGATACACATCGTTGGAAGATAACTTTAATACTAATGAAAATCAGGGGGCATTTAACTTTCTGAGCAGCTATGCGGTAAACGATCAGTTCGGATTCAAACTTCAAAGTGATCTGTATTTAACCCAGAGAAGTATTCAAGGTAATAACCAAAATCGTAATTTTTTTAGGGTAAGGCCATCTGTTTACACAAAAATATCCAGTTTCAATATTGAGGTTGGGGTGAATATTGTTTATGAGAATGACACCATCCAAAATGCCAATAAAGTACGGGTAGCCCCGGTGGCCAAAGCATCCATAAATTTGTCGGACCAGGTGCTGTTTTATGCTGGTATTTCCGGAGATGTGGAATACAGATCATTAAAGAGCTACATTGAAGAGAACCCCTACCTTGGTTCAGAGGTGACCTTGTCACACAATATTAAAAGATTCGAAGTGGTTGGGGGATTGAAGGGAAATCTATGGGAAGAACTGAATTTCCATACCGGACTTTCCATTGGTTCCTATGACAATCTTGCCTTTTATGCCACCAGCAGCACGGATTCAACAAGATTTGATATTCTCTATGACCTTGATAATCCATCGATAGTCCATTTTTTTGGAGAGCTTGGGTATAGCAAAGCAGAAAATCTTGTGTTAAATTTCCGGGGAGATGTTTATGGCTATGATACAAAATCACTGGCAGAGCCATGGGGAAGGCCAACGTATTCAATAAAAGCTTCCGGGACCTATAATGTATATGGAAAACTGATACTCGGGACCAGTTTAACCACCATGGGAGGTATCAAGTCACTAAATCAACAAAGTGGCAACACCCGTACCTTAGATGCAATATTTGATATAAACCTCAGTGCAGACTATTTGTTCTCGCCTAGATTCTCTGCTTTTGTAATCGCAAAGAACCTGATTTCTAAAAAGTATCAGCAGTTTCTGAACTATCCTTCAAGAGGGATTTCATTAATTGGAGGTATAAGTTATTCGTTTTAGTAGATTTCCTATGCTAACCTTTGGGGCCACTAAATAATTGATTTACATTTGCCAATACAATTAGCATCACTTTTAGCAACTATGGCTGAAGATTTTTCTAAAAAAAACAAAGATTACGGCCTTCCAAAAGTTGAACCTCATCCAATTGACCGCGATCAACCCGGAATTGCCAAAGAGGTAGAAGAAACAGCACCACATCAGGAGAAAAAAAACAATAAGCCTATGGTTATTGTGTTGTCCATAGTAGGTGTGCTTATCCTCGCATCATTATTGTATATCATTTTTTGGAACAATGATTCATCGGAGACCTCCCAGCCAACTCCGGTGTCTGCCATTGACGATCGGGCTGTATTGGATCAGGAGCAGACCAGCGCTGGCGATGAAGGCCAAATAGACGCTGCCAATGTACCAGATAAAAACCATGAGAATATCGCATTAGTATCTGAAGAACCCGGCTCTATAACTACAATTTCACAGCGCACCAATCGTTATTACATTTTCCTGGGGAGTTATAAATTCAAAGCTTATGCCAAAAGACACGCCGAAAAGTTAGCAGCTGATGGGTTTGTAGTTAAGTTGATAACCCCCGACAACTGGGTAGGCGTGCGGGTAGCTGTAGGAAATTATGCAAAAGAAGAAGAAGCCAGTGTTGATGCCCAACGGATCAGGAGTAAATATGGTAATGAAGTTGTCATTTCTAAATATTAAGAATTAAGTATTAACATGATATTAACACAAATTACTACCACACCGGTAGACAGCGTTGCTTTAGAACAAGCAGTTGAAAGTATCAGAATGATAGATCTACTATTTAAAGGTGGATTTATGGTGATACCCTTGGTAATATTGTCTATAGTGGCTGTTTACATTTTCGTTGAGCGCGTGCTTACCATTAAAAAGGCATCACAAACACCTGGCAATTTTACTGACAAAATTCGTCAACTGGTGGGTGAAGGGGATACCGGTGGTGCAAAATTGTTATGCACCCAAACCAATACTCCGATTGCCAGAATGATTGAAAAAGGGATCAGTAGGATTGGAAGCCCATTAAAAAATATTGAGGTTGCCATTGAAAACGTGGGGAAAATAGAAATATTCAAGCTTGAGCGACGCTTGAGCACTCTGGCCACCATATCAGGGGCAGCACCCATGTTAGGCTTTTTGGGGACTGTAATTGGAATGATTCGTGCGTTCATCGCCATTGCTCAAGAAGAAGGCTCTGTTAGCCCCAAATTGCTGTCTTCGGGGATTTATGAGGCAATGATCACTACCGCAGTAGGGTTGTTCGTAGGGATCCTGGCTTATTTGGGATACAATTACCTGGTTTCCCAGGTATCGAAGGTTATACATAAGATGGAATACAATTCGATTGACTTTATCGATTTGCTGCAAGAGCCTAGGTAAACATGGACTTGAGATCAAAACATAAAATAAGTGCAGCTTTTAGTATGTCATCAATGACAGATATAATATTTCTGCTGCTGATTTTTTTTATGCTTACCAGCAATTTCATTACCCCATCAGGTCTACCGGTAAGACTGCCAAGCAGTAAAAGTTCAAACATAGTCATGCAGAAGGTTACCGTAACCATCACCCCGGACCTTCAATATTTTGTCAATTCCCAACCTACCACACTCCGTGGAATAGAAGGACTACTTAGGAACGAGCTTACTCGACAAGATGGAGTAGTGGTATTGCATATTGACAAGCAGGTACCGGTTGAGTATCTGGTTCGGGTAGCCGGCATTGCCACTTCCTTGAATGCTAAAGTAACCATTGCCACCAGTCGTGATATAACACCATGAATTTTCAAGAGAAGAAAAACGATCGCTGGGGCATGGGGATCTCGATAGGGGTCCATGCAGCACTACTATTATTGTTCATATTCCTGCTGGCCTGGAAGGAACCATTTCCTCCTTTACCTGAATATGGAATAGAGGTTAATTTTGGGTTAGAAGAAGCTGGTTCTGGGGATATTCAACCCACAGTTTCTGCCAATACCAGTCCGGAGCCTGTAGAGGAACCAGCTCCTGAGGAACCCGCTGCTGCAGAAGAAATAATTCCTGAATCCAATACAGAAACTAACACCGAGGAAAGCTCAGAGCAACAAGTTGAAGAGGTTGAAGAAATTGTCACACCTGTCGAAGAAACTGAGGTTACCCAACCCCCACCGGATGTTGTGCCAGTAAAAGAGAAACCAAAAGAAACAAAGGTAGAGGAAGAGCCTGTGGTAAAAGAACCCCAAAAGCTAGATCCTGCAGCGGTTTATCCAAATGGAAACAGTAATACGGATGGGGCCAAGGGCACTGAAGGAACCTCAAAAACTCCCGCTGACAGCAATCAGGGGGACAAACCGGAAAATACAGGTGATCCAGGTAACCCGGAAGGTAAACTTGAACCCAGAGCCATTTATGAGAAACCGGGAGCTGGTGGTGGAGCGGCGCTCAATATGACCGGATGGAACTGGGACTTTCTGCCAAAACCGAGCGATCTTAGTAATGAAACTGGTAAAATAGTGTTTGAGATCAAAATTGATGATGAGGGTGAAATATTGTCTATACGGACCATTGAAAAATCTGTCAGTGATCCTCTGGTAAAGGTCTATCGGGCAGAGGTGGCTAAATTGACATTCTCCCCGACCTCTGTCAATTTCAGGCCGGCGCATACTTCAACTGGCCGGATTACCTTTATCATACGGGCCAGGTAGGCCACTTTTAGTGGCAAATGACAAATAGCAAACCACAAAACCCATTTTGCAACCTTCATCCTTCGTCCCTCGTCCCTCATCCCTCGTCCCTCGTAATT
>QIEB01000178.1 GCA_003229495.1 Flammeovirgaceae bacterium | reverse complement strand
TCAATTTGAGAATACCAAGAAGCTGCACTGTCCTGCCAGTTTAATTTACGATAGCATTCCGCTATGTTAAGACGCAATTCGTCACTGGGGCCTTTCTTCTTAACTACCTGGTGATACAGATCGACAGAACTTTTGTACGAGAAAAACTGATAATGTAATTCGGCCCTGCGCAACTTGGTAGCTAGATCAACACCAACGTGGGCTACATTGGGGTTGTCGCCCAGAATCTGTGCCTGCAATGTACCTGCAAGACAGGTCGTCAAAAATAATATTATCGCCCTTCTCATCAGTGATTTTTAAAAATACCGAGGGGTAATAACCTTGTTTTTGGCATACCTAAAGCGGTAGTTGAGCATGAGCTCATGTGATCCGGAATTTATTCTACTGAGGTCGGTGGTGGTGGCGAAGTCATACGAATATCCTAATAACAGCTGATCAGTTAACTGGATTTCTACCAGACCATTGAAATCAGACAATGATCTCCAGGACACGCCTAGCCAAAGCACCTCTGAAAATAAAAAATTGGCATTAAGGTCCATTTGAATGGGAGCACCTTCCACTGCCTTGATCAAGATATTTGGTTTTAATTTTACGTTATGGCTCAACTCAAACATATATCCCGCAGTAAGAAAATAGTGCCTTTCCTGCCTGGCATCTGTATCAATCTCAATCACATCCTCGGTAAGACTGTTGGTGACCAGTTGTGGTGCTGATAATCCTAGATAAAACTTGTCCGTATAGTAGTAAATCCCAGCGCCAAAGTTTGGCATCACTTTATTAACATCTCCCTGAAAAACAGGATCGGTAGGGTCCTGAGGGCCCAAAGCTGACAAATCAGCGTTATAACTGGTAAACCCTAGCTGCATTCCTAGTGAAATTGTGCCTTTATCCGTAAATATTCGATAAGCATAGGATCCATTAACTCCATACTGGTTAAAAATTGCGATTTTATCATGAATGACCTGTAACCCCAAGGCTATTTTGGCATTCCTTATTGGAGAATGGATTGAAAAGGTTTGAGTGCTTGGTGCTCCAGGTAATCCTGTCCATTGGTCCCTGAACAATAAAGTGGCGCTTAGAGACTCGTGACTACCTGCATATGCAGGGTTCAGTGCCAGTCCATTAAACATATACTGGGTATACATGGCTTCCTGCTGTGCCCTTAATTGAGGCGTCAACCCCACAATGCACAGAAATAAAAACAGAAACTTTATGAATTTCATCTTAATCATTTCGAACTCAATGTTTACCTTCGAACTATCACAAACCCGCTTATTGTTTTACTTCCGTCACCCAGATTAATGACGTAGAAATAGCCACCATCAGGAACTTCTTTTTTCCCAAACACAACCCCTTCGGTGACCTGTCCCTGCCACACGTTTGCTGTATTATCGTATCCCCGTACCTGGTAAACCAAATTGCCCCACCGATTGAAGATTTGCACATGGTTATTGGGGAAGCGGGTAATTCCCTGTATCACCCAGAAGTCATTTATTCCGTCTCCATTAGGTGAAAAAGCATCGAATACTTTAACAGGCAGCTCCTTAACCTCTATTGATATTATGGCGGTATCACACAGCTGCAGATCTGCGTCATCACAGATAGTGTATTCGTAAGTGTCAACTCCCACAAATCCCAATCGAGGCCTATAGGAATAAGTGCCGTCCGCCATAATAGAAATTGAACCCCCTTGATCTGTAATGGCATTGCTTACTTCCAATGCTGCAATATCGTCTCCATCAGGGTCACTGTCATTACTTAAGATACCTTCTTGGGGATCAGTGACCACCAATTCAAGGTCCAGATCGGTCATAACCGTATCGGCTACGGCAATTGGAGCACTGTTTCCGCTGGATCCTACTCCTGGAACTATAATGTTGATGAATACAAGTGCGGTATCTGTGTTGCCATTTCCATCGCTTACGATATAGTAAAATGTATCAATACCTATAGAGTCCGTGGCCGGGGTAAAAGTAAAACTGCCATCTGAATTTAACTCAACAGTGCCTCCGTTTGAACCGGTGGCGTCGAAGCCTATCACAGATAAGGCATCTCCGTTGGGATCCGTGTCATTTTCAAGAACTCCAGGAGCTTCAATGGTTAGCACAGTGTTTATATTGGTGGCATATACGTCGCTATTTGCCACTGGAGCTGTTGCTCCCAGAATAACCGCAACGGTTACTGAAGCGGTATCCGCCCCACCCCTATCATCCGATATTACATAATTAAAGGTATCGTCTCCTTCAAATCCATCCGGTGGATCATATGTGAAACCGCCATCAGGGTCAAGTACTACGGTTCCACCTGATGCGGTAGTTGTGTCATAAGATATTATTGTAAGGCTATCTCCGTCTTCGTCTATATCATTTCCTAATACGCCGGGAGAATCCACGATTAACTGGGTATCTACATCTGTACTAAAAACATCGTCCCCCGCACTTGGGTCGTTATTGGCAGGATCTTTAACTGCCACAGTTACTGTGGCCGTAGCGCTTGTGCCGTTACCATCCGATACCGAATAAGTAAAACTATCCAATCCAGAAAAACCATCTGGCGGGGAATAGGTAAAGCTGCCATCGGGGTTTAATTCCACTGTTCCCCCTTTAACTGTGGTGGTATCGTGTGCAATAATTGTTAAGATGTCGCCATCAGGGTCTGAATCGTTGTCCAATACTCCAGGGGGATCAACATTTAGCGGGGTGTCGACTGAGGTATTAAAGGTATCGTTGTTTGCCAAAGGGGCACTATTCCCAGGAACATCATTCAATTCATCATCACTGACAAAAGTAATGTTGTCGATTGCGCCGGACCCATTTAGATCTACGTGCATTTGAGCAACGTTTACGACATTCAGCGCCACAGTTGCCACACCATTGTCGCCCGTTTCCGGAATATTCATTGAGAAGATTTCATTACCCAGGGAGTCAAACAACAATAACGTTGCCTCTCCTGAATCAAGGTCCAGCAAATTAAAGTATAACAAGGTTACAGGTGATGAAAAGTCAAACGTGAAGCTGATATCTTCTGCAGTAGCATCATCCGGTTCAGCGCTATTCAGGTCCTCGGAAACGATCAATACATTGTTAAAGGGAACACTATTGCTTTCAACAGCCCCTCCGTCGAAGTTAATTCCTGGACCACCAAAGAATTCGTTTGGTGTACCTAGATCCAAGTCACCGCCTGTAGGATTGCCTGAATTAAAAATCATGGCGGTATTTTGTCCGGGGAAATCAGAGTTAGAGCCGAAAACTTTAATTTTTCCATTGGGGTAGTTGATTTCAGAAACAAGGTCTCCTGCAGTAAATTCACCCTTGTCGAAGTCAATTACCACGGTGTCTTGGGGTGCAGAAACAGCTTGAAGAAAGTTGTCTACAGACCCAGATACCTGGTTTGTTAATATCGACAGATTACCTAAAATCAGCCAGACAATAAATACCCGAATCTTGTAATTGTCCTTATTTTTATTGAAATAGTTCATTTATTCTTCTATAATGCTTTTTGACCCAGGTAGCTATTCTTCCAATAAAATCGGTGCTTAGGTGCTGGTTGCTTATCGGTTGCTTATCGGGCGCTGTCATGAATAAATACCACATATGTAAGATTTGTAACCCACTTGTAGTAAATAAGACCTACAAAGGTAAATAAAAATTCTGTATTTTATACCAAAAAGAAGCGTAAGGCCCTTCGGGTCAAATAGGGATATTGTGTACAGTGAAGCTGTGCCTAGTAACCGGTAGACAATTTTAATGATAATTTGTACTAACGCCCCAACGGAAAATAAAGTTCTGGCTCCCATCGATCTCCGTTATGCCTTAAGAGGGTCAGGTGGCTTATTTTGCAACTAGCTTGATACTGCTGGTCTTTGTAGAAGTCCCAGGCCTTTTTAAATTGGCCTTTTTTTAAGTCTCTAAAAGCAATAGTGAGATGTGCTCTAAATGGTTTATTCTGATAGTTGGCGTTATGTATGGACATCTTTTTAGCCATCAACTGACATAGGTCATTTTGAAGTATTGCCACCTGCTTATTAGTTTCCACCTGTACATATATCACTTTTGGTGGAAAGGCACCAAATCCGTTAAACACTATTGAACATGGCTCACTACTATCACAAAAATCAGTTAGTCTCTTTACTAACTCATCTTTCCTTTTATCAGGCCATCTGAAAGGCATGTGTAAGGTCACATGTGGAGGAGATCTTAGGGAGGCTTTGCTCAGAAATTTAATGGCTACCTGTTGTTTAAAATCCCATAGACGTCTAGAAATATCTTCAGGGGGAATGAGTGCTAAAAAATATAGATTTTTCTTAGACAAGGTATGTGTCTAGTAGTTGCTTACTACTTGATTTTCATCCATATAGATTAATCTGAATTCTGTTCTTCGATTGAGACGATGCTGGTTTTTAGTACAGGGTTGTTCATCCTTACATTTATTCACTGGACTGGACTCGCCATAGCCTACCGCTAACAACCGCTTGGATTCGATTTGATTATCCAGGAGATATTCCAGGGCCTTATCAGCTCGTTCTTGGGAAAGATGTTGGTTATAAACATCCGAGCCCAGGGCATCTGTGTGAGCTCCTAATTCAAATTCAATAAAATTATACTTTTGCATTAACATAGCAAGTTTGTCAAGCTCGGATATATACTGTACGTCTATTGAAGATTTGTCAAATGCATAATGTATAGGACCTATTTCGACCGTTTGGTCTATTTCTATATTGTTAGTATCTAGAAGGTTGGTCAACCAATTTGAATCCCCGTTTATTCCCGGATCCTTTACTTCAATTACCTGGTTTTCTGTAATGACATAGGATTTTATTCTCTCTATTCCTGCTACCATCAATAAAGTACCCTGAGTAGGATGTGATTGCAATGATGTCATGGACAACTCCAATTGTAAGTCATAATTAGGAGCCGTAAAGCTAGTGTGGACGACTTCATAACCTTCTAATTGCCCTACAACTTGGAAGAGCTGACCCGGTGAAACTTCAAAGCTAACTGTACCATCCAACCCCGATTTTTTTGTTATTGTTTGTCCATGCGATTGCAAGGACACCTGGCCAGTGGCAATTGGTTCTAACAGGTCATTATGTAACAACACCTTTAAGGTAATTCCTGTATTGCGATATTGATACAAGTCACTTTGACCACTCCTGTCTGATGAAAAATACCCCAGAGCTTTGGATTCATCATAGATTAGTCCAAAATCATCTCGGGTACTATTAATCGGGAATCCCATGTTTTGAACCTCATGAAAAGAATTGTTGATATCAACAAAGAAGATGTCCAAACCACCAAGGCCACCATGGCCGTCTGAAGAGAAATACAACCTGTTGTTACTGTCAATATAAGGAAACATTTCATTTCCAGAGGTATTGATGCTATTTCCCAGATTAATCGGGGCTCCCCAGTTCTTACCAATTTTTGATACTTTGTATAAGTCGGTTCCTCCCATTCCACCTGGTCTATCTGATACAAAATAAAGTACTTCTCCGGAAATGTCTATAGTAGGATGCCCTGATGAGTATTCTTCCATATTAAAAGAAAGAGGAATTACCTTTTCCCATCGATCTTTCTCATTTGAGAAAGTAGCCGAATATAGCTTTAAGTTTTTATCTGTACCCTGTGAAGAAGTAGTATTGCTGCTGGTAAAGATTATCTTCTGTTGGTCTTGGTAAAATGCAGCTGGTCCCTGATGAAATCTGGTATTCACCTTACCCTTGATCTTTTCAGGAGTAGTCATCAATTCATTACCAATCAAACCCTCCGAGAAATATAGGTTTAAGTATTTTGATCGGTCCCTTGAATAGTTTCTCTTTAAACTGTGTTTTTTGCTTCTTGATGAAACAAAAACGATCCCTTCCCGAAAAAAACTAGGTGAAAACTCCGCCGCGTCAGTATTAATATTCAAAACACGCACTATATACCTGCTTGAATCCTGATAATATTTAGCAACATTCTCCAAACTGTAGATTAAATTTTGCGCAATTATACTTCGAGGATTTATCTCCAGATATTTTCTACACCACTTTTCCGCGCTATTAAATTTCTCGACTGACTGCAATACCTGTGCATAGTGTAGGTAGTCTAGTGACTTTACTAAATATTTTTTATGGATAACTGCAGAATAATATATTTCAGCTTCCCCTGGTTTGTTTGCCTTATAATATGTACGCGCTAATTTGAGCTTAGCTCTTTCATTTATTGGGTTCTTTTTTACTATTTTCCTATACAAATTACTGGCCTTATAAAACGAATGCTGCTCATAATGCTTATCGGCTTTACGTTCCCGGTGCGAATATTTCGTTTGGGCGAAACTGAAATACGTCAAAAAAGTTGTTAAAATCAGGCCTAAGAACAGGGCTGCTTTTCTCATGTTAGTGTATAAACTTAGGATGTTACGGTAAATGAAATTACCAAAAAATTGGGCTAGTTTAAAATTTAACTTGATTGCTGATAGTCTAACTTATTCACATTCAACGTCATGTGGATAAGTGCTTATTTGTACTTATATTAGCTAGCTAAGAGTATTTGAGCTGGGCTTTTAGAGGCACTGTGGATCAATGTACAATAGTGGCTAAGTTATCCACAGCCTGTTATAGGCGGTTATATGCAGATTTAGTCACCTCTTAACCTGTTGATAATTAACAAGATACCCTTGGTTCTTTCAGGAGCTGTATTAATTCCTTGGCATAGCTATACCCTGGTAACACAGGAATAGTGCTATTGTGAATAAATAGTAAGATTTTGCACTATACACTGAAGCGGCATGAAAATATTATGTTGATAAATAAATGTACTTGATTGTGTGTTATGCGCTCAGAATGAATTCAGTACGGCGATTCAGTTGATGCGCCTGTTCGTTACATTTGACCGCATTCCCACAAGAATTAACTAATTTGGACTCTCCTCTGGCCACAGTACTAACTCTCTCTATGGCGATGCCATGTTCAACCATGTAGTTTGCTGCAGCGACTCCTCTTTGTTTGGACAAAAGGTTATTGTAGTTATTACTACCCCGGCTATCAGTATGCGAAAACATTTGGATCCTGATATTCTTATTACCTTTCATGATCAGGACTAGTTTATCTAGCTCTTTTACAGCGTCTTCGCGAATTTTAGCCTTATCGAAGTCATAGTATATATTATTGACATTAAAAGTACCTTTTACAGATATATGGCTCTCCTTCAAGGCTTGCCCAAGATTATCAGTTGATGCCATTGTTGGCTGGTCACCAGCTACTTGCACATCTGAACTATACGCGGCCATGTTGTCAATAAGCGTTCTATATTCTTTGGGTAGATTATTGTAATAAGTTGCTAACTCAGGATACTCTTCCAGGTTTGAGCCTAGGTGAAGATAACCTACAATCTGATCAAACGTTTCTTTTTCATCCGCGCTTAGTTGATCATATAGAAATTGATCTTCTGACCTCATATTGAACTGGTCGGTGTCCTGCTTAGTTGTCACCTTTGAATTAATAGACCGAGATCGCTCTTTTAGAAGTATCTTTTGATTATCATTTACTAAATAATGACTCTCATTTTCGATGATGTAGCGAAACAAGTCACTATTTGTTGACAGGTATAGTTGTTCCTCACCAGAAGGACCGGTCATAACTAACATATTAGCTTCGCTTAGATCTATTCCTGATTGATTGATCTTTTGGATATCCTGAGGAATCATGGCAATTTCAAAACCATCGTTCAACGGTCCACGGATCACTCCTAAATTTACCATTCGATCCGAATACCCATCTCCTTTTACTATTAGAAGGTATTCCTTGCCAGGCACAGCGTTAATTAATGCGGTACCTGAATTCCACGTAGTAAATTGGCCTTGGATTAAATCATTTGCAAAGACCACAACAACAGCCTCTGAGATTGGTTGGTTGTCCAAGATATTCGTTATTGTTACGGTAATCGGGACAGTCTCACCAACTATTTCATCATAAACCGGAGCACCGGTCACCTCGCTAATTTGCTCCTGCTGCATAGCGAATTCCAATTCAACAAGTCCTTCATCATTTAAAGCGTAAGGATCAATAGTTGACATAGATTGGTGATATCCATCTTTGCTGGCCAATATTCGATATTGTTTTTGAGGATCCACTTTGATAGATGTAAGATCATTGGTTGTTGCTATCAAGTCGCTATTCTCAAAAATTTTGAAGGTAATGTCATTTAAATCCGCTCCTGAGAATTCATCATATGCATGATCCTTGATAGCCAATTGTTGATAGGGAAACAATGGTCCGTTGTTCTCAGCCCTTAGCAAAGCCAGTTCTACCTCCGAATTATCCTCCGGGTTACCGGGTATATGATAAATTAAATCCTGATAACCTTTCCTACTTACCAACATCATATAATCCTTCCCTTGTGGCGACTTAAATACAGTCTTGCCATTATCTTTACTATATTCAGACTCAACGGCTTTTCCATCCACAAACAACCTGACTTCCGCATCTTCAAGCAACTCGTTAGTCTCTTCATCCCGGACCTTTGTTTTAAATTTTGTTGACCTCCTATGGTCCTGCTCCTTTTCTGGCATTAGCTGATCATTCCTGGTAAGTTCAAGAGCAACACCTTTTTCTCCATCAACTAACAACTCGTCTCCCGACAGTTTTATGTATTCATCTTGATAATCTTCATGGGTGGCCACAATTATATAATCTTCATCAGGAAGCGCTTCAAATGTTAGCACACCATCGATAAGCTCATACTCCAAAGTTTCATTAGGACTATCCACAAATAACTTTATGTCGGCATTTTTTAATAATTCATTGGAGTTAACATCTAAAGCAATGGCCTCCACCAATTGGTTTTCGCCTATTTCATTTTTATTAACTTCAGGGAATTCCGGTTCCGCCGCCAATGCTACTTCATGTATCTCTGGTTTACTATTTTGCTCAGGGGCATTATCATTCAATAGATCATCCGTTACCGCCAATGGGTCCAACTCAGTAGTTGGAATATCATCCGTGCTCTGAACCTGATCATCGGGCAAGGCTGTTAATGCGACGCCCGGTAATTCGGGTCTGGCATTGTTTTCAAGAACACCATCTTCCCATGGGTCTTCCGTTATTGCCAATGGATCCAACTCAGTAGTTGGATTATCATCCGTGCTCTGAACCTGATCATCAGGCAGGGCTGTTAATGCGACGCCCGGTAATTCTGGCCTGGCATTGTTATCAAGAACACCATCTTCCCATGGATCACCTGCTACCGCTAATGGATCCAACTCAGTAGTCGGAATATCATCCGTGCTCTGATCCTGACCATCGGGCAAGGCTGTTAATGCGACGCCTGGCAATTCTGGTCTAGTATTGTTTTCAAGAACATTATCTTCCCAGCCCTCATCCGTTACTGCTAAAGGATCCAACTCAGTAGTCGGAATATTATCCGTGC
>QIEB01000300.1 GCA_003229495.1 Flammeovirgaceae bacterium | reverse complement strand
GCGTTAGCAAAGCTTCTGTGTCTTGTTCATCCAGTTTTAGGGCACCATTTGAATAGTACCTGGCGGAATCGTATTTGCGCTTTCTATAGTAAACAGATGCTAGTTTACTGTATGCAGGCTGGTAGATATCGTCCTTGGCAATGACCGTCCGAAATAGTGCCACAGCAGGGTTGAGTTGCCCAGTCTCTGATTTCGCAACTCCTTTCTTATATAAAAAATCTACATCGCCTGGACTTTTCGCCAGGTTCTTATCAATATATACCAGGGCGTTATCGTAGTCACCCCTTTGTAAATATATGTCCGCCAAAGCTTTAGAAGCTCCTTTTGACTGATTGTCAAGAGATAAACTGGTTAAAAGACTTTCTTCTGCCTCTTTTGGTCTGGACAGGGCAAGAAGAATGTTGCCCCTACGAAGATGATTTTCTGCCAGCGTGGGATCTTTTTCTAAGGCGGCATTTATATGTTCAAGAGCTGGTTGAGGCTCTTTATTTTCAAGATAAAGGTCTGCCAATAGTTCATTCAACGCCAATGTATCGAGCGCCAGGCTTTCCGCTTTTTTGGCGGCCTCGAAGGCCGCCTTTACAGAATCATTTTCCAGGTAGGTCTGGGCGAGGAACAGGTGATATTCACCCTGGCTATCGTTCATCTCCACAGCTTTAGCAATGCTCTGTAATGCTTCTTTTCGCTTGCCCATATTCCAAAGGATCAAACCTTTCTTATAATAATTCGTGGAGGTTCTCGGATACTTTTGGGTGGCAATGTTCATGGCTTTTAAATCGTCGTTGCCATAATCCTCCAATAAAGGCATTTTACCGGGGTGATAACTGTCACAGGAAACAAGAACTAAAAAATATAGAATTCCAACATAGAAGGTTTTCATAGTCAATTCTTTATATATAAAAAAATCACCTAAAATTATGATATTTTTTTACCTGTGCATAGTATTTAGAGTAACTTTTAAAAAGGACATTATGCTTGTTCTCCAAGGATCCAAAGATTCTAAACTTCACTTCCCTGACAATCCGGAAATCTGTACATTTATCCAGTTGCTATGGAAGGAAAGGTTTGTTTAGTTACTGGAGCAAATGCGGGTATCGGTAAGGAGACCTGTTTTGTATTGGCGGAAAAAGGAGCTGAAGTTGTCTTGACAGCTAGAAATCGCCAACAAGCTGAGCAGGTCCGAAGCAAAATAATATCCCAAACAGGCAATCCCAATATTCATTTGATTACTGCAGATCTGAGTTCATTTCAGGATGTGTTAAAACTAAGTGAAGAATTCCGGGCCAGGTTTGACCGTCTGGATGTCCTCATTAATAATGCCGGAATATTCCTTTCAGAATACCAGGAAACCAATGATGGTTTTGAAACACAGTGGATGGTAAATTACTTAGCCCACTATGTATTGACCAGAAGGTTGTTGGACCTGCTTAAGGTTTCCAACTATGCCCGGGTCATTAATGTGAGTTCCAATGCGCACCTCAAAGGGCGGATCAATTTTGAGGACCTCAATGGCAAGACCGGCTATCGTGGTCTTCAGGCATATGCTCAGTCAAAGTTAGCCAACGTGTTGTTTACCAAGGAACTGTCTATCAGACAAATGGCCACCGGCGTATCCAGTTACGCGTTGCATCCCGGGGTAGTGAATACAGGCATTGGAAACAAAAATAACAATAGCTGGATGTCCTGGATTTGGAGCTTAGGAAAGCCTTTTATGATCTCACCGACAAAAGGGGCTGCTACTACCATATATCTGGCCTCAACAGCTAATTTGGCAGGACATAGTGGATTGTATTTTGTTAACAGCCAGCCACACCCTTCATCTGATTTATCAACTGACAGTACGCTTGCATCCCGGCTTTGGGATGTTTCTGAAGAATCCGTTAAGGATTACCTATAAATATGGACTAAAACCAAACCTAAATAAGAGGTCCGGATAAGTTTCACTTCTTTAGTTTAGCATAATGAATTCGAATAATAGATCATTTCTTTCCCGTTGGTGGAAATTTATTCTCATTGCTATTAAAGGCGAAGAGAAAGATTTTATCACCGGTAATGTGGACCGGGCAATTTTTTTATTGTCAATCCCCATGATTCTGGAAATGGCCATGGAATCACTATTTGCGGTAGTCGATGTGTTTTTTGTGGCCCAGGTCAGTGTGGATGCGGTAGCCACTGTTGGCCTCACCGAAGCAGTAATGATGCTAGTGTATTCCATGGCAATTGGATTAAGCATGGCTGCTACCGGAATGATTGCCCGACGCATAGGGGAAAGAGATTTTAAAGGAGCTGCAGATGGAGCAGTACAGGCTATGATCCTGGCAATATCCATTGCTTTGGTAGTGGGAATGGTTGGTATATTTTTTGCTGAAGACATTCTCAGGCTTATGGGTGGTTCTGTTGGCTTGATAGAACAGGGTGTAGGATATACCCGAATCATGCTGACGGGCAACATTACCATCATGCTTCTTTTTTTGCTAAATGCCGTATTTCGCAGCGCAGGGGATGCTTCGCTGGCCATGCGTTCTTTATGGCTGGCCAATGGGCTAAATATAATTCTAGACCCTTGCTTTATTTTTGGCCTTGGACCTTTTCCCGAACTGGGTGTTCAGGGAGCTGCCGTGGCAACCAACATTGGGAGAGGATCCGGTATTATATTTCAACTATTCATTCTTTTCGGTGGAAAAGGTCTAATAAAAATTACCTGGGAAAACATCAAGGTCAATGGGCCTGTGCTCAGGAGGTTATTTAATCTTGCAATCGGCGGGGTTTCCCAATACCTGATTGGATCTGCCAGTTGGATATTCCTGGTAAGGATTGTAAGCATCTTCGGGAGCGAGGTAGTGGCCGGATACACCATAGCATTCCGGCTCATTATGTTTACCATCCTGCCATCATGGGGACTATCTTTGGCCGCCGCCACTTTAGTTGGCCAGAATTTGGGTGCTGATCAGCCAGAAAGAGCAGAAAAATCGGTATGGAAATGTGCGTTGTACAACATGCTGTTTCTGTTGGTAGTCTCACTGGTATTTGGAATTTTCGCCCGCGAGTTTGTGATGTTGTTTAGTTCCCAGCCGGAAGTAGTACAATACGGGGCCATGAGCCTGCGATATATATGTTTTGGTTATGTGTTTTTTGCTTATGGTATGGTGATCAATCAGGCGTTTAATGGGGCTGGCGATACTAAAACCCCCACCATGGTTAGCCTAATTGCCTATTGGGTATTCCAGATACCGTTTGCCTATGTGACTGCCGTGCTGTGGGACTGGGGCCCAAAAGGAGTGTTCCTGACAGTGGCGATCAGTATATCTTTATACGCCCTGATAAGCATACACATATTTCGTAAGGGCCGTTGGAAAACCGTCCAGGTTTGATCAGATAGCACGAATTAATATCAAAACGTCCGAAATCAAACACTTTTATAAAGCTGCTAATTTCGCAACACTCTGATAATAAGCGCAATATGTTGTTGGCATGTACTTTGTCTTTCTCTTAATGAAGGAGAGGACAATTATGAAGAAAGTTTGGATAGAAGTGAAGAAATCTGTAGAGGATCACAGCTTAATGATCCAGGTGGTTCAACTGGTTCTGATTCTGGCATTATTGATTTTATGTGTAACCAAATAGACAAATGAAACCCTTTTCTTCACTTCTACGTTAGAAACTTTGGGAATGTTAATAGTTTCCAAAGTGTATGACAGTAAAAGAGAAAATATTACAAGCCAGTCATGATCTCTTTATGCGCTTTAGCATTAAGAGCATTACCATGGACGATATTGCCAGGCATTTATCCATTTCCAAGAAGACCATTTACCAATATTTTAAGGACAAGAACGACCTGGTATTAGTAGTTACCAAAGATCATCTGGAAGAGGAGAAACTTGAGATTCAAACCATCAAAAGTAATACTTCAAATGCCATAGAAACACTTATTGAGGAGTCTCAGTGCTTGCGCAGGAACATGACCGATATGAATCCTTCCTTGCTCTATGATTTAAAGAAATACCACCACCAGGCCTGGGACCTGTATTTGGAATCCAAGCAGAAGGTATACGTACGATCTTTGGAGGAAACATTAGAAAAAGGAATTGATGAGGGATATTTTCGTAAAGATATCGACCCTGAAATATTAGCAGTGTTGCGGGTAGAGCAGATTCAAATGTCACTGGAAAACTTTATATACCCTAGAACCAAGTTTGAATTTAGGGAGGTACAAACGCAGTTGTTCGATCATTTCGTCAATGGCCTCACCTCTAAAAAGGGAAGAAGATTATTAAAAAAATATAAAACAGATCATGCCGAAACTACTCTCTAACAGATGGTTTTATTGGTCAGTGCTGCTGGTAGCCTTTCCATTTCATCTTATAATGGGCCAGACAGCGACGCTGAAATTCACCTTGGAAAATTGCCTTAAGTATGGATTTGAAAATCAGGCCTTAGTGTTGAATGCCCATCTTGATCGTGAAAAAGCAGTAGCACAAATCGGAGAGACCAGGGCTGATGGCCTTCCCCAAATCAATGGTGATATCGAGTATTCTAATTACTTCATTATTCAAGAAGTTTTTTTTCCAACAATAATATTCGATCCAAGTGCGCCGCTTGATGAGTTTATACCAGTGCCCTTTAGTCAAAAATATAACGGTGTGGCCAATTTAACGGCCTCGCAAATGATATTCGATGGATCCTATTTTGTAGGCTTAAAAGCAGCAAGGACATTTAAGGAACTAATGGAAAAAGACTATCTCAAAAGCCGGCAGGATGCTGCTGAACTAATAACCAAGGCTTATTATACCGTGTTGGTTACTCAAGTGGCCCTCGATCTGATCGAGAATAACTATGAACGACTCGATACCTTACTCACTGAAACCTCCTTAATGTATGAAAATGGCTTCGCTGAGAAGATCGACGTAAACCGGATTCAAGTTGAATTCAACAATACGAAAACTCAAATGTCTACTGCTCGGCGCAGTTCGGGACAGGCGTATAATTTATTGAAATTCCAAATGGGCATGCCATTGTCTCAGGATCTTCAGCTTTCCGAAAGTATAGAGGACATTGCTTTAGAAGTGCATGAATATAACCTATCGAATTTTAACTACCGTGACCGGGTGGAGATGGGGCAGTTGGAGGTCACCAGGATCCTGGCGGAATTGGAGCTAAAAAATAACAAGGCAAAATACCTGCCGTCCTTAGATGCTTTTGCAACGCTTGGGTCTAGTACAGGATCTAATAACCGCAGCGACATTACAAATTTTGATGACCTTTGGCTGGATTACGGTTTTTTTGGCCTGAGGTTAAATATGCCAATTTTCGATGGATTGCGCAAAAGCTATCTGGTACAGCAGAATCGAATTCAACTAGCTCAATTGGACAATGAAATACGCTATATGAAATATAGCATTGATCTTGAGCAGCAGCAGGCAAACAGGGATTTTGCCAGCAGCCTGGAAAATTTAAGGACCCAGGAACAAAATATGAAACTGGCTCAGGAAGTATTTGAAGTTACCAGCATCAAGTATCAGGAGGGAATTGGCTCTAACCTTGAAGTAGTAGATGCTGATGGCTCTTTTAAAGACGCTCAAAGCAACTACTTTAATGCCCTCTATGATGTACTGATTGCTAAAGTGGACATGCAGAAAGCATTAGGTATTTTACATACATATACACCGGAAAAATGAAATCACTTTATCTTATATTAATAATAGGTTTTATAGCGGCTTGCGGGAAAGTAACCCTTAACGACAAAAAACAGCAGCTCAATCAGTTAAAAGCCAAGGCCATCGAACTAAACCATAAAATTAAAGAACTGGAAGCTGAAATCCTTCAAAATGATCCGGGCTTTACCCAGTTGGCACGGCAACACA
>QIEB01000477.1 GCA_003229495.1 Flammeovirgaceae bacterium | reverse complement strand
GTACAGCTGGATTGGTAGCTGCTGGGCATATGATGTATGGTGTTCATGAAAAAGGTTTTGTAACCAATCATAAAATTACTGGTTCCCAAAAGCAAGAACCAATCATAGAATGGAACGCGCATTTGTTCAGCTCGGAAGTGGCAAAGTATCCCTTTCATAAAAATGCATTTTATAGGCCAGATCCCAGCAGTTTTTCAGATGACCCATTGTCGATTTACTTAAATCATTTGGATGAAAACGGCATTGACAAAGCAGTTGTAGTCCATCCAGAGCCATATGGCGATGACCATTCTCTAATTTTAGATTGCATAAATCGCAGCCCTGAGCGTTTGAAGGGAACCAGCTTATTTTATCCGAAAGATCCAGCAGCTCCCGTTAAGCTAACGAAATTGATAGCCGAAAATCCCAATATTGTATCCACCCGATTTCATGCTCACAGGGGTAAAGAATCGTACATGGACTCTTTTGATGATCCAGGGGTACGGGCATTATGGAGACAGGCTGTTGAATTGGATCTCATAATTGAATTACACATTGGTCCGAGTTATGCAGATAGTGCTAAGAAAGCTGTTAAAGATTTCCCAGGATGCAAAGTTTTGATTGATCATTTAGCGGAACCCCAAATGGGCAATGCTGTGGAATTTGCAGATATTCTGGCCATGTCGGACATACCTAATGTTTATATGAAATTTTCAGGTCTTAGTCATTTTGCTGCCGATGGACCCGGGTATCCGAGCGCCATGGCATTTACCCGGCAGGTAATAAAGACTTTTGGTCCGGATCATATGGTAATGGGTGGGGTGGCACCCAAAACTGTTGATAGTCACATGACTGAATATTCAGCCGAGGATCGGGCCAAGGTTAAAGGAATTAATCTGATGAATTTATTGAATTGGCATTCGTAGAGAATTAAACCCGGATTATCTCACTACGAAGTCTAATGCATAATTCGGGTTAAATTTACTCCACCGAGTTTTCAGGGTACACTTGTTACACCAAACTCAATTCCCCCTAGTCAAGCCAATAGTTCTTGAATTACTTTCCCACCAAACTGGCTCAACTGCTTATATCGCCCACCATGGAAATAGGTTAGTTTGTTGTCGTCCAAGCCCAATAATTGGAGCATAGTAACATGAACATCGCGTATCGGGTGTACTACTTCTACCGCTTTTTCACCTAATTCATCAGTGGCCCCAATAGTATGTCCGGCTTTAACTCCGCCGCCAGCAAACCACATGGGCATAGCGGTATTATTATGATCCCGACCGTAAGCGATACCTCCTTCCCGAATGCCATTGTCCGGGGTGCGGCCGAACTCTCCAGTCCACACTACCAACGTTTCATCCAATAAGCCGCGACGCTTTAAGTCCGTGATAAGAGCGGTGATCGGTTTGTCAATGCTCTTAATCAGGTTACCATGGGCACGTGCCAGAAAATCATGGCTGTCCCAACCACCCGAAAAAAGTTGAATATAAACCACACCTTGCTCTATCAATCGCCTGGCCATTAGACATTTTCTGCCAAACGCGTCTGTTTCAGGTTCACCGATGCCATACATAGTTTTTGTGGCTTGGGATTCAGAATCAATGTCCATAAGTTCCGGAACTTCCATTTGCATTCTAAATGCCAGCTCATAGTTTGAAATACGAGCGGCTAGTTCATGGTGATCAGGATGGGTTTTCTGATGACTTTTATTGAACCCTTTCAAAATATCCAGGCTTTCTCTTTGGTGATATCTGCTTAATCCTGGTGGTGGCTCAAGGTTGAGAATTGGTGACCCTTTAGGCCGTAAGGGCGTACCCTGATAATGGGCAGGTAGAAAGCCATTGGACCAATTCGCAGCGCCTCCCTGGGGATAAGCTACTTCCGGAAGTACTACAAAAGCAGGAATGTTTTCGTTCATGGATCCCAGGCCATATGTGACCCATGATCCGATAGCCGGATCGCCGCCAAAGCGATTGCCGGTATTCATGTGGTACTGTGCAGTGGGGTGATTCACCGATTCAGCCTGGCAACCTCTATAGAAACAAATATCATCCGCAACTTTTGGAAGGTATTGAAAGTACTCGCACATATCGGCCCCGGACTGACCCACTTTTCGAGAGCTGAATGGACTCCTGACTATGTATCGGTTACCGCTGGACATGGCGGAGAAATTTTCACCTTCCCGTTGAAATTTTTTTAAATGAAATTGTTCCAGGGTGGGTTTTGGATCAAAAGTATCAATGTGACTAGGGCCCCCTTCCATCATCAGAAAAATGCATGCCCTGGCTTTCGGAATCATCATTGCTGGCTTTGCAGCTAATGGGCTAGCATTAACATTAGTAATCTTCTCGATGATTTTAGCACCTTGTTCATTCGGGCTGCAACCCATTAAGCTGCTCAAGGCCAGTGAACCTACTCCAGTGCCTATGCCATAGATGAATTCTCTTCTGGTATGTTTTCCGGAATCAGTAGACATAAATGAATTCATTTGAGTTGAACAGTACAATGCAAAAATCAGCCAGGGCTCTTGTTTCAGGCGGCACTTCCCATGTTTTCAGATCTGCCTGGTAATTTTTGTAAACATCCAATTCTTCAACAAAGTGGAAGATTTCTCCAGTCATTTCCTCGAACATCTCTCGTTCTACTTTGGTAGGAAGTTCTTCATTGGGAAATGGATTTTCCCGGTGGTAAGCCACCATTTTCTCCCAATATGTCCTGGCCTTTGCAATTTCGGCTTCATTGGCCGGCCTATTCAATGTTTGATTGATGGCCGCCGACAACTGATCATTTAAGTCTGGATAGGTAGATCTAAGTCTATTTGCCTGTGCTATCGCCCGATCTCTCACACTTCGATCATTAAACAACATAAATACCTGTGGGGTAACGCTGGAAGCAGTTCTTCGTTCGCAAGACAGGTCAGATGTTGGCTGATTAAATACTTCCATCATAGGATCTACCAGGCCCCTTAGTTTTAATGCGTAGATCGAGCGCCTGTTTCTGGATTCCGGAGTTGGGCTGGGCTGATAAGCCGGTGCTATGGTTCCCATGATATGTCTGGGCTGTAACGCTTGTTCAGGATGCATTTCCGGTCTAACCGGATACCCTCCAATAGCGGGATTTAACTCTCCAGAAATAAACAACATGGCATCTCGTATTTCCTCTGCTTCTAATCTCCTGGGTTCAAACTTTGACAGGTACTTGTTATTGGGATCATTTAAGGACAATTGCTGCGGGTTTGGGTGGCTGCCGCTTCTCTGATATACCTCCGAATTCATAATAAAGCGGTGAAGGGTTTTTAACGACCAACCATTCTCCATAAAATTCATAGCCAACCAGTCCAGGAGTTCGGGATGAGTAGGTCGCTTACCTGTGACCCCGAAATTGTTGGTGTTTTCTGCTATTCCTTTTCCAAAATGGTATTGCCACACCCTATTGACAATTGACCGGGAGGTCAAAGGGTTTTCAGGGTTTACTACCCAGCGGGCAAAATCCACTCGCCTGAGATCTCTGTTATGCGTAATCTCTGCGTCAAGGGTGGATTGAGACTGCTGATTCTTCAGGCTATCCTGCAGTGAGGACAAGGCGCTTAATACACCCGGAAATACTTTATCAGACGGTGTATAGACCGACCCACCTGTTAGAATAAAGGAATCATCGAGATTACCTTCAGTATTTTCCGGCAATCTAAGTATCCGGTTACTATTCAATACCCGGCGGGGTCCGTTATAAACAGAGAAGGCAAGGCCTTCATAGCCATCCATTTCCTTGCTGTAACGCTGTACCCGCTTTTGAAGAAGTTTCCTATAGCCCAGTTCCTGGTTAGTCAGGCCGTAGTATACCGGTGGTTTTTGATTTTCTGGCATTGAACGACGTTCTTTTTTGGGAACATATTTCATGCCTCGACCTTCCATCCATTTTCTGGCAAAGTATTCCTCTTTTTGATTAACACTTCGCTTTCCTTTCTTCGCTTTATCAAGCAGGTCTAGTACTCTCTTCTTTTCTTCAGGAAGCATATCGGTGTTTTCGGCTTCAAGATATGGAGCAGGCCTTTCTGCGAATTGGGTAGTTGCAAATATTGCCTGTATTTGATAATAATCCTTTGTGGGAATTGGATCAAACTTGTGGTCGTGGCAACGCGCACATCGCAACGGTTGTGACAGAAAGGTTTCTCCTACCGCATTGGTCACATCGTCCAGGTAGTATTGACGAGTTTCTGCCTCTACACTCATACTAGTATGTTCCCAAGGTCCCATTCTCAAGAACCCCGAAGCAATTAAATTTTCTGAATTTTCCGGATCCAATTCATCTCCGGCAATTTGTTCCAAAACAAATTGGTTGTAGGGTTTATCGTCATTAAGTGCCCGAACCACGTAGTCGCGATATCGCCAGGCGTTTGGGCGTATATAATCATTAGAAAAACCATCGCTATCAGCATACCTTACTACATCTAACCAATGCCTGCCCCATTGCTCACCGTAATGAGGGCTTTCAAGCAGACGATCCACTAATTTAATATAAGCGTCAGGCGAATTATCCTCTAAGAAAGCTTTAATTTGCAGCGGGTCGGGAGGGAGCCCTAAAAGGTCATAGGTGGCGCGTCTTATGAGGGTAAGTTTATCGGCTTTTGGTGCCTCTTCAATTTTGTATTCCTTGAGTTTTTGATAAACAAACGCGTCAATGGGGTTGCGGCTGCTATCATTGTCTACTGATTCCCACGGAATATCATGGTGGCGTAGTGGATAAAAAGCCCATATTTCCGAGGGGTTGTATTTCCTATTAGCCCACGACTCAGTAAGTGCGTCACTGGTTGTTACTGCTACCTTTCCGTAATAATTCCAGCCCCCTGCAGTAATTAATTCCTGTCGTCGTTTTCCACCGGGCCAGGGAGCTCCGGCTTCTATCCAGGCAAACAAGTCATTGAGTGCACCTTGGGACAACTTGTCATTGTCTTTAGGAGGCATGGCAAAGTCTTCATCTTCCCTACTGGCAGCAAAATATATGGGACTTGCTTCCGCATTGCCGGGAAGCAAAGCAGGCTCACCGGATTCACCGCCTTTTAACATTCCTTTCAAAGTACGAATGTCAAAATCTCCTTCGATTTCCTCTTGATCTTCCCCATGACAGGCAAAGCATTTGGATTCAAGCATGGGGTAAACCTGGAATGTGAATAGTTTTTCCGCGTCCAGGTCCTGAGTTACTCCCGGACCATTATTTAGATTGCATGAAACCAACGCGAATGTGAGTATAAGGGCAACAATCAAATCACGGGGATAGCACATTTTTATAAGAAAAATAGCCATCATATTTTCAAAGTATAGATAATGAGCAATTGAACTAGATTATACTTCACTTTTTTATTTTTCATGAAAGTTATTGAAGCCATTCGTTTGTCAATGTAGGTTTTATTCTGAATAGCATCAATTTAAGAGTTATTGAATGCTTTACAAGATTTCCAAATACAGAGTCTGCTGTGCGGATGTCCAGGGCCTTTTGTGGTTTCCTTTGGGCTTTCATAATGGCGCAGATTGGTCACCAGGGTCTGGTCTTCGCTCACCTGTTTCAGGGACACCGCTTCCAATATGCGCTTTTTCAACCGGTCGATATTGGTTTTGTTCTTCGCGGATAGCGGCAGGATGTCGGTGGTTTTCAGGGCCAGCAGAAGCGACCACTAATTAAAACTGCACTCATAATCAATATATAGCTTAATGTCATTGTTTATATGTACTTTCCAATTCTTTTATCTTTAAAGCGCTGCATCTGAATCGAAATCATCATTTCATTGGGATCGGAGCTCTATGGACAAAAGCATCTCTACAGCGTGCATAGAGGTGGAAAAGAAATTGGTGAAATTACCGCCTCACTTACGGAATCCCTGCATACTCAAACCTACAAGATACAGTCAGAAGTTTCTTTCAGAATATTATGGAAGCATTACCATCGAAGAACCAATAATTTGGTTATTTACCAGGGTGAATCCATGAAGACAAGCTATTCGGGAGTATATATGAATGATAATCTGGAGGACTCCACTAGCTTAAATCAGGAATTGACCAACTATCGTGTTTTCAAATATCCCGAAGACCGTTTTATTCTTTATGGTGCGGACTTGCGATTTACTACGGCAAAACTCTACTTTCAGGAGCCGGTAGGGATTCAAAAAGTATACTCTGAGCGGTTTTTACAATACTGCCCGCTTGAAGTTCAGGGAGACCACAAATACAAACTTTATCTGCCTGGTAATAAGGTTAATTACTCTTATAAGGATAAGGAACTGGTAGAAGTATCTATTGATAGAACCTGGTTCAATTTAGAATTTCGAAGAAAGTAAACGCGATGCCTTTTATTACATATAGTTTTTATTCAAATATCCTCAAACGGTTCTCAAAGTAAGTATTTATGGAATTAGGCATTGATTTAGTACTAATATATATCTATCCAATTTTTGTCATGCTGATGATTCTTGAATATTTCCTTGCACGACACTTGTTTGATCTCAAAGAATCTTTTTCTGGGTTCGCTATTGCCGTTGTAGCTTCGGCTATAGCATTTTTTTCTAAGGCGTTTGCTTTGGGCGTTTTTATATTTGTTTTTG
>QIEB01000593.1 GCA_003229495.1 Flammeovirgaceae bacterium | reverse complement strand
CCGTATAGGGGATTATTCACGTTCACATGAGGATTAGATAATGAAAAACCGGTCAACAAGGTATCCCTTACATCCGCCTGGCCATCTCCATCACTATCTTCCAAGTATATCACATATGGAGCATCCGTGATCAAAACACCTTTTTTCCACCTCAGAATTCCATTGGGAAACATCAAATTATCCGCAAATAAAATTTGCTCATCCATGGCACCATCTCCATCTTTGTCCTTCAACAATTTTATTTTGCCGGTGTGACTATTATCTAATGGATACCCCGACATTTCTACCACATACATATTACCGTATTCATCTATTTCCATATCCACGGGATCAGCGATCAAAGGCTCGCTTGCTATCAATTCTATCTGATATCCCGCGGCTACTTCATAGGTGCTTACCCCATGCTCGGGCGAAACCGCTCCATTCTCATATCGAATACTATTGTGGTCATTACAGGTAAGTAGGGCCCCTGTTAGAATTAATAATAATAGTCCCGGGATGAGACTTTCATTCTTCGCCATCCCACATTGAATTAATTAGTTCCAGGGTTGCATCCACTAATATATCCCCCCCATCCGGCCCTACCAGATTACTCTGGCAAACTGCGCTATATCCACCCCCGCGAACCGCATCTCTTGTGGGCAGGTAGGTGCCCGGACCTGCCAATTGAATTACAAATGTTTGTAAAGCCTTACTTTGTGCCTGAATTCGTATTCCATAGTCGGTAAACAATTCAAATTGGTTGGTACAAATAGCTACATCCCCCAGGCGTATTATATGTATCTCCGTCTTATATTGAGGATTAGGGTTCACTTTTTGTTCTTGATATCTTCTTACTATATCACCATACCAAGTCATCCTGGCATGTAATTGATCTGCTTTTCCCGGGTTTCTGGCTATTTCTGCAGCAGCAGCTTTAGAAATTCTTTTTGATTCTAAGTATTCCTCAACAGTAACCACTCTCATTGGTAATTCTATAACCTCTGACCTGTGCATCATAACAGGGTTTTGATATCGATCACCCTTGACTATGGCATATGATTTTTCTACAGACTCCACTATACGTTGTGAAATATCTTCCATTCGACTCACTCCACTCAATTCTTCCATTCTTTTCAATGCCCCTTTTCGATATATGGGATGTGGTGATTGATCTCCCGCTGCTCCTATCCAACCAGCTACCACCAGTTGTTCTCCATATATTTCTTTTAATTTTTCTCTTACAGGGTGCCAATAATCAGCATCCACCCTAATATCACCTTCTACTTCCTGTGCCGGGCATGCAACATCAATACTCATGGCTATTAAATCTCCTGTATTATTCCAGAAAATCAAGCAATGAATATCGTGGTCCTCATAACCTTCAATCTTCATAAAATTTGGATCGTTGGCACTGCCGTACATCTTTGCTTCTCCATCAGCGTACACCACTCTTCTATTGTATGGAATCGATGCACGTCTTAGCCCCCAGGTAACACTACCCTTGGCCCTTTTCTCCCAAGCATTTACAATCCCACTGGCAATCCGGTCTACCAAGAAATCCCTATATTCATTTACCTGGGTTACTCCCTGGGTAGGTATTTTATATAAAAAAGCAGGCTTGTCGGTTGAGTCTGTTAATACCGGCGAAGTATGCGTATGGGTAGCGCTGATAATAATTTTATCAACACTGAAGCCCGGCAATAGCTTACTTACTTTCTCACGAACCAGCGCCAATATTTGCGAGGGAATATATACCAGGTCACATGAAACAAAAACAACTGTGTCAACTCCTGCTTTCTGTTCCTTTGATTCAATCACAATTACATTGGCTGAAAGCGGGGTAGCAATTTCATTAGCGATTCGTAAATGGAACTGGCCCATAAGGGCAACCGGAAGGCGCGGTGTAATATCAACTGTGGAAGCACCAATGTATATATCAGATGCATAGATGCTGGTGAACATGGATCCCCAGAGCAGTGTAAAAATTAGTCTCTTTCTCATTATTTTATTTTTGGTTTATTTATTCCATCCTGGTAGTGAAACGGTGGCCTGGTAGTTAGAATAGTTATAAAGTTTATTTCGTACAGGCTTGTAAAGTTTTCCAGGTTGAGGATTGTCTTCCTGTGTATAAACCCATATCGAATTGGGGTCCCAAACTACAATTTCATCCCGGCTGTCACCGGTAATGTCCAGAACGGCATTACACATGTCCGGGTGTCCGTCATCTGGAAATTCTAATACTTTCCTACCCCAGCCGTCAAATACACCTCCTTCGTCAACATTAGGATTGTGAATAAAATACTCTTCGGATTTTCCTGTCCAGTTTAATGGCAAGCACATGCTCCCGTACTGGTTAGGTTCAAAATCATGATAAATATCCCCACTGGCGTCATAATAGTGTATGATGCCCTGGTTTCCCCAGAAATTTATGGAAACAGTTTCGAGTCCGGGTAAATCATCTCTGAAATTGGCGACCGCAGGATTCTGGCCGTGACCTATATAATGATGTTTTATAATTTCACCCTCCATATTTGCAAAAAATACTCCTTCATCACTGGCGGCACACATGAAAACCGGGTCTGCATCCTCAAAGTATTTTACCATAGCAACTCCATCCGCATGATCTTCCAATTCATTTTCTAAGGTCCAGATAGTACTTCCATCATCATCCAACAGGGTATAACCAACCAGGAGTTCATCTTTCCCATCCTGGTCTACATCATATGCAAAAGGATAGTGACCGGTGTTCAGATTTCTGTACCAAAGTATATTTAATTGATCATCCATTGCCCAAACCCGTTCATACCTGTCTTTGATAATGATATCCTGATCATATCCCGTTCCACGTAAGTCACAGAAATAAAGACAATCACCCAATATATTGCCGAATCTGTTGTGTGTGGCAGGACTGATAAGCTCCTGGTCGGTAACTACAGGTGTAGATTTTTTATATTTAATTTGTCCGGTGGCCCCATCTGCAACAATAATTTCCCTGTTCATAGTATAAACTACTTCAGTTTTTCCATCGTTATCTAAATCATGAATTTGGAAAGCAACATCACTCGTCAGGTGGTTTTTCCATTTGTCGGGAGTTCCTGACTGCCATAGTATTTCACCATCAAAAGTCATGGCAGTCAAGCAACTTAACTCACTATTTCGGTCTTGTGGCCCATGATTCATAACCTGTCCGATCAGAACGTCTATCTGTCCGTCATTATTCAAATCGCCAAAACGCAGGTTTCGGCCTACCCCAAACTTTGGTGTGTTGATCTTTTTCCAGGGCTTCATCTTCGGTACCGATGCCTGTATTTCATTCAGTTCATGGGCGTATTTCTCTCTGGATATTTTGATCCTTTCAATTTCTTCGATAGATGTTTTGACTTGTACAAGATGGTATTTGGTAGGCACATCTGCCATCAGCCCAATTTTGCCATCTGAGTATGTGCTGTCCTCGGCTAGAATCGTTACATCCTTGATACTGAATGATATATGGGAATCTTGTACTTTAATCTGCATGGTCAGCAATTCATTTTCGTCCCATTTTAAATATGTTGACCCTAATATCTCTTCGTATGGTTTATGGAATGCGGTGGCATGTTTAACCATTTTCATGATCATGGAATCTCCCAGGACACCCGCAAAATAATAACATCGGTCATTGCGATACCGAAATACTATTCCACTCTGTAAGTCCTTTGACTCAGGAGTAAACTGCACTTTCACGGTATAATCTTCCCAATCCTGTTCACCGGCAACTAACATGGGATGTGTATGTTTATTTGGCTGGTTTTTTAATACCTGGATCATTTGTCGGTCATCCCCTTCCTGCCGAACATGCCAGGCGCGTTGAAAATCTGAATCCCAGGTAAACGTTGAAACAGCCCATTGAGATGGAGGAGCTGCCATATGTACATAATGATATTCGGTATGAGCGCCTACTTCAACAGAATAAGGGCCACGCCGGATTGAACTAAAATCATCAAATAGCAGTAACTCTGTAAATTGATTGGAAGGCAGGTGGCACCCTGTTAAAATAGCAGTTATTAGAATGGAAATGATTACATTTTTCATATAAACAGTAATTGTGGAAATTCATTCCCAAACAATGTCATTATTATTCCTTACAATATTGTCTGGAAACGGGTTGTTTTCATCAAATGTGTAAAGGTCTTCAATTTTCTCTATGACAATCCCCTGTTCATTAAGTGTTCCATCCGGATCCATTGCTTTGGAGAGATCAAGGCTCAGATGTTTGGCTAGAAACGGATAAACAGCAGCCCTTTTATTATAGTCATAACCATGTTGATCGTTGGGAAGATGTGCATTTTCCACCATTCCTGATGCACCAAATAATCCATAAATGTACTTGATAAACGGATATTCAACCTCAGGTGTACTTTCGGTTGCGTCAGTGCCAACAGAAACCAATAGCAAAGGATTAGGCGCTATACATGCAGCAATCTCAACATTATTGGTTTTGAAGTCTTTATTTTCATGAATGGGCATGCCTAATTCGCAGACACACCCTCCAAAATGACGATATGACACCATTACCACAGGAACTGAAACAGAAATCCGGGGATCGACAGCGGCAATTTGGAAAGTTTGTGTTCCTCCACCTGAAGCACCGGTACAGGCTATCTGCTGAGGATTGACACCCAATGAAAGCAGGAAATCAATCGCGCGAATGCCATTCCAGATTTGCAATTTCATGGTCTCGGGATGTTCATGCTGCCATCCCAATTCAGCCAGCTGTCCATATCCAACCATATCGTAGGAGAAAACAACCGCTCCCATACGTGCCATGGCAGCGCACCGTTTTTGCACATCCGGGCGATATCGTCCATAATCATCTATTTTAGGCCAATGTCCATGTGGACTCAATATCCCGGGAGGCATAGCTTTCACCTCAGTCGGACTATATAAACTACCTGTAACATAAACGCCAGGGAGGCTTTCAAATGCCACGTTCTCAACCTTATACCCATCAAATATGCGCTTCTTACCAAAGATTGGGTTAAGTGGGCATTTTTCAGGAAACGGATCCAGATCAGTGGCCTGTAAAATTTGAGTGCGAATTTGGTTTGCCCGCCTCTTCCAGGCCTCAGGAGTGGTAATGTACTGGCGTGTTTGCCGGAGAAAATCTTTGCCTTCAACTTCTGACCATTGATAGATTTGACCGGATTTGGATTTTTCTATTTCAACTGATTTTTCAGTTTTTGAACTTTCTCCAGTGCATGAGACCAACAAACTATGCACCGCGATAGTTGGCAGGAAAAATAAGTACAAAATATGTTTAAAAGGTGGTCTCAATACTATGGGTTTAATTCAAGTTATTTTCTACCATGGAATTTTTCAGATTCCCCTGATCGCTTTGCGCATCAGTAATAACATTCCCTGAAAAGATAACACGTTCGCTTGGTTGACCTTTGAGTACCAAGGCCTTAGGACGGACGGATGAGAACAGATTTCCCACAACGCATATATCCGAAGTGCCTTCAAAAACAATCCCTCCGGCGTTTAAATCATCAATACGTTTGGTTTTACCATCCCCAATATAGCTATCGGAAAAATTATTGCCTGAAACGGTAATTCTTCCACTTTTTGGGCCGATAACCAGTGCATCTTTTCCCATTATAGTAAACGTGTTAGCGCTAATGGCGCACCCATGAGCATCGCGAAGATCAACCCCTCCGGAAACGTTATGTGCAATTACGTTGGCACTGATGGTGATTCCGTAGCAATCCTTGTCGAGAATAACCGCTGTGCCCGCGCATTCTTCGATCATATTTCCTGTCACGATAGACCCATAGGTGTTTTCAATCACCACGCCATTTCCCAAATGATCGTCAAGATTGTTGCCGGTCATACATAAATTAAATCCG